>CAIKWV010000511.1 GCA_903831165.1 uncultured cyanobacterium | reverse complement strand
CCACATCAGCGCCATGGCCACGCCCAGGGGCAGGGCGCTACCGACGATCCAGGGCAGGCGAGGGCCCCAGGGGGTCTTGGTCTTGTCACTCAGCCAGCCGATGATCGGGTCGTTGATGGCATCCCAGAGGCGGGCCAGCATCAGCACCAGACCCGCCATCCAGGGCGCCATGCCCACGGCCGAGGTGTAGAAGATGAACAGATAAAAGCCGATCAGCGAGGCGGCCATGCCGGTGCCGGCATCCCCCATGCCGTAGGCCCAGAGCATGCGGCGGCGCGGCCCCGGTCCCAGGTCGGCTGGATCGATGTACGCCTGGCTGTCGCTGGGATCGCCCATCGCGGGTGCCTGGGGAGAGGAGGGGGGCAAGGCTGGGAGGCGCCGGCGGAGGTCATAATGCTGCAACCCTGGCCCCCAGGCTGGGACCATCGGACCCAAGGTTCCGTATCGGGACCGCAGCTGGTCACCCACCGACGCAGCAACCAGCCCCTCGGGGCGAACATCTGTATCAGTGCGGGCGTAGTTTAGTGGTAAAACCTCAGCCTTCCAAGCTGATGATGCGGGTTCGATTCCCGCCGCCCGCTTGCTTGTTATGAACAAGAGTTTTCGGCATCAAGCCCAGCCTGCAGCTGGCTTTGCGCCTGTCTGTTGACATCAGCGCCTGATGGCGATGCTCCTGCACAGCGGCAGCCCGGGTGAGGCCGCTGCGCCGGGACTAGGGCCTGTGGCCTCACAAGGGCGTGCAGACTCAATCCTGGAAAGCGGTACCCGGCGCGAAGCCCCCCGCTCAGCCCCGGTGTGGCTCGCAGACCAGGCTCGACCCCTACCGCCCAGACCCGTCCTCTTACGCCTCTGCCCCGGTGATCGGCCGCCCCCTCCTGTTGCCCTTGCTGCTGATCCCCGCGCTGCTGCTGGCTCCGCTGATCGGATCAGCGCCAGCGCAGGCGGCTGATGACACCCTGCCGCGATCGATCCAGCAGCAGCGGCAATTCCCGTTTCGCCCCGACTGCGACGGCAACACCCAGGAGATGGTCGCCTGCCTGTGGCAACGACGCAATCAGGCCGACGCCAGGCTCCAGCGCCTGCTGGGTGGCCCGGCCCTGCTGGAGCTGTGGCGCTCCAGTCGCCGGCAGGTCTGTGAGCGGGCGGCCAACAAGGTGGCAGGCGGCTCCATCCAGCCGATCGTGTGGCTCGGTTGTGAAAACACGCTCAACACCAACTTGATCCAGCAGATCAACCAATCCCTGGCCCATTGAGGAGGGGGTTGCCGCCGGCACGGCCAGAGCAGAGCCTGCATCAGCGCCGCTCAGCATGAGCACCGCTGGTTCCCGCGGGCAACGGTGGGTGGTCATGGGGGTGGTTCATGCCGGCAGACCAACGAGGATCGACAAGCTCACGACGGACCAGATCCTCCAGGTTGGCTAGATCCAGGCCGACTGAGGGTGGCGCTCGCTGTGGCCCGTTGCTGCCAGCTGAATCCAGCAGCAGGATGGACACGTCTGAGCATGGGTTGGGGTGATTGTTCTGGCCGATGCATCGACGCATCAAGCCTGAGCCTGGGTTGCCTGAGTCCTGCTCAGGCTTTGCGAACGCCAGCGAGCCGCCGCCGCGTCCGGGTGGGTTCCATCAAGGTCCAGCCGACGCTTCCCGGGCAGCAGCCCGGCGCCAATCCTGCCGCCCAATCCTGCGGCGACGCCAGAAACGCCCTGGCTGGCTACAGCGCTGATCCGTGTTGGCCAACAGTGGCGGCTCCAGCTCAGCGGGTTGGCCGACCAGGGCTGTGCGAATCTTTTGTCAGGCCTCAAGCTTTTGCCGTGCTGAGATCGCATCTGGATCCCAGGTGCCGTTCGGGTTCTTTGAGGCCGCAGGTCATGCACTGACGCCGACGGCGATTGATGGGGTTCACGCTGCGAGCAACGAGCCGGTCGCGATTCCGGTCCCTGATCCGGCCCCTGTGGGCCGCCTATCTACTCTGGTTGCGGGCCGATTGTGTCGATCTGAGTGCGGCATTCGCTTATCACACGCTGCAGTCATTTTTCCCGGCCCTGCTGATCGTGTTGTCGGTGCTTTCCAGGCTGCTGGGCCGCAATCAGGATCTATTGGTGCGGGTGCAGCAGCTGGTCTCCCAGGTTTTGCCCCCCGCCAGCATGCCGATGTTTGAGGCCACCCTGGATCGCTTCACGCGCCAAGGGCTGGGGGCGGGGCTGCTGGGCATCCTTTTGCTGGTGGTCAATGCCAACAACATCTATCTCACCCTGCAGCGGGGCGCCGATCGGCTCTGGTGGAACCGCCCCTTCGGCTTCGATGGCCTCCCCTGGCAGGAGATTGTGCGGCGGTTCGTGTTGCTGCGCCTGAAAGCTTTTGTGCTGCTGTTGCTGGTCTCGGCCTTGATCGTGGCGGATCAATTGATCAGCAATCTGCGCTTCTTCGGCTTCAAGGTGTTGCGCCAGTGGATGTTGGCGGCCTTGCCCCATCCCTTCCACTGGTTGCTGTCGGTTTCCAGTGGCATGGATGTGCTCATCTCCCTGGGGATCGGCTGCCTCAGCGCCCTGATCCTGCTGTGGTTGCTGCCCTCCCGGCCGATCCGTCTGCGGCCCCTGGTGCTGCCAGCGGTGTTGGTGGGTTCGGCCCTGACCCTGCTCAACCTGCTGCTGGGTCGCAGCCTGGTGGCCATGGGGCTGCGCTTCCAGGCCTATGGAGTGGTCGGGGCGGTGTTGGTGTTGACCCTTTGGGTCTGGTTGGTGGGCGTGATCCTGTATTTCGGCCAGTGCCTGGGCGTGGTGTTGGCCAGTCGGGCCGGAGGGGGGCGATCCACACCGCTGCCGGGCTGAACGTTGGCCCGTGTGGCAGGTCAGGATGGACGGACTGTCCCCTTTGCAGCGATGCTCAAGATCCTGCCCTTTGTGCGCTCCGGTCAGGATCGTCCGACCCGCATCCGCCCCCTGGTCGCCACCGTTGCTCGGGTCTGCACGGCGGTCGGCGCTGTGGTGGCGATCGGCTTCACCACCCTGGCCCGGGTGCCGCTCCTGTGCGCGGTCGGGGTGGTCGGCGCCTGGTTGCTGGCGCTGCTGCTGCTCGGCTGGGCCGGCATCGAAGGTCTGGCGGCACTTGAGCGCTGGTTCGAGACCGACTCCCGCTTCCAACGCTGATGCAGCGCCCCATCCCCTGGCTGTGGATCCTCCTGGGCGGCCTGCTGTTGCTGGCGCCGGGAGCCATCGGCAGGCTGCTGCTCGATCTGGCCGAGGGTCTCACCTTCCTGTTGATCGTGTTGCCGCTGCTGCTCGGAGGCGCCGGCCTGATCGGCTGGCAACTGTTGAAGCGCCGGCTGCACACCTGCCAGGCCTGCGGGGTCACCAGTTTCGCGACCGAAGTCTGTCCCGCCTGCGGCACGATGTTTGCGGCCGATGCCGCCGCCTCCCCCGGCTCCGTCGAGGCTCCCGCCATCGACGCCCGCAATGTCACCATCAATGTGGAGGCGGTCGAAGTGCCCCCGGTGGATGGCCAGAAGCGCTCAGGCTGAAGCGAACCTCCGGCCCCCTGAAGCCGCTCCCGGGGGACACTCTCAATGACGCCAGGGGAGTTGAACGAGCCCATTCCCTGGGCCTTCACGACAACCCACCGCCACCTTGCGCTGCGGCCCAGGCATGGTTCCCGGCCCCTGGCGACGGGTCTAGACCGTGAGCCGGCCCGGGGGACAACAGCCCTGGCCGCACCATGCAGTCACCCAGCCCGATCCCCCAACCCAGTCACACAGCCCGGTGACAACAATCGCCTGGCCAAATCGGCGCGTTGAACAAGGGGGTGAACAGGCCTCAGAGGCCCGCACCGGCTGACAGGGACGATGGGGCTTCCGATCCGAGGGGGATGGCCTGGTCGGGCAATTCCGCCAGCCTGCGTTCACGCAGATGCAGGAACAAGGAGGCCCCAAAGGCAAAGTTGATGGCGATGCAGCTCAGCAGCACCCAGGGCAGGCCCCGCATCTTCAGGCGACGGCTTTCGATCACGATCCAGATCGTCAACGCTGTGGCGGAGACGGCCAGATCCCGGGAGAGGGACTGGGCGGCCGGATTGGCATTGGCCAGGGCGATGAACTTCCCCAGGTCAAACCCTGAGCCGTAGGTCTGGATGAAGTCGATGTTGGCCAGCCAGGGAAAGATGGCCCCGGCCACGGCGAGGGCCAGATAAAGCCAGGCCAGTAAGGGCACGGGGGGGCGATCGCTGGCGCTCAGGGTCGGCTGCGGCCCGTCGGTCGCCTGGGACTGCGGATCGGGGATCATGGTGGGGCCTGTGGGCTGGGTTTCAGGGTTGATAGGGCTGGGCCGGGACATCGGGCTGCTCCGGATCCCATTGCATCACCTCCTGCTCCACCTGATCGAGCAGATGTTCGCAGCGATTGGCAAAACTCTGGGCCCGCTCATACAGACCGGCCATCGCCTCGATGTCCAGATCGCTCGCCTGCAATTGGGCCAGGCAGAGTTCAAGGGCTGCCTGGGCTTCGCGGTAGCTCAACTCCGCACTGATGTCCTCCTGGCACTCCTGCGGTGCCGGTTCCGGTGCCGCTTTGCCTTTGGTGCCCGGGCTGGGACGTTCGCGTTTGGCAGGTTGGGGCATGGGCTTCGCAGCGGATTCGGGAAGGGCTGGATTCGTCGGCGGGAGATCGTCGGCGCGGCTGGTCCGAGGCCGAGTCTGAAGCTGAGTCAGCAGCTGATCAGGCTGGGCCTGTCGCCGCTGGGGCTGACGGGGTGGGTCGCCGTTGGATCACCTCGGCGGCCAGAACCCCATCGACCAGATCGACCATGATCCGATCGCCGTCGGCAACGCTGCTGATCGAACGCACCAGGTTGCCCTCGGCGTCCCGAATCAGGGCGAAGCCGCGCTCCAGCAGATGGCGGGGGGAGAGGGCCTGCAGCAGGGCCCGCTGCTGTTTCAGCCACTGCCGTTGCCCGGCCAGCAGCTGATGGGGTTGGAGGGCGTCCAGCCGCTGGCGATCGCGGTCCAGTTGCTGGCGCGCCGCCCGCAGGCGCAGGATCAGCAGCTGGCCGAGATGGCGGCGATGCTGGGCCAGGGCCATCCGTTCCGCCTGACGATCCGGCAGCAGGGCCACCAGGGCGGCGGTGGGTGTGGCGGCCCGATAGTCCGCCACCAGATCGGCAATCGTGGTGTCGTCCTCATGGCCGAGCCCGCAGACCACCGGCAGCGGGCAGGCGGCCAGGCAGCGGGCCAGCTCTTCTGCGTCGAAGACCGTCAGGTCTTCGCGGCTGCCGCCGCCCCGGGCCAGCACGATCGCATCCAGCTCCAGCTCCCTGGCGCGGGCCCCGAGCCGTTCGATCGCCGCCCGGATCCTGGCTTCCACCGGTCCCTGCACGGGGATCGGCACCACCAGCAGCCTGGTGGCCGGCCAGCGCTCCCGGGCCGTGCGCAGCATGTCGGCCAGGGCGGAGCTGGGCACGCTGGTGAGCAGGGCGATACGCCCGGGCCAGGCGGGCAGGGCACGCCGGCGCTCGGGATCGAACAAGCCCTCCGGCGCCAGCAGCGCGCGCACCCGCTCGAACTGGCGCAGCACCGCCGTCAGGCTGGGCCGCACATCAAGGATCTGCACCGTCAGCCGGGCCTGGGCCGCCCAGAAGTTCAGCTTGCCGACAACCACGACCCCATCCCCTTCCTCGGGGACAAAGCTGAGCTTCTGCAGCTGGGAGGCCCAGATCACGGCGGGAATCGACGATTGCCCATCGGTGAGCGTCAGCCAGAGATGACCCTTCTTGAACTGGGGGCGACTGACCGTGGCATCAACCAGAAAGCGAGGCGCAAAACCCCGCTCCAGCAGGGTGCCGATCGCCTCATTCAGTTGGCCGACGCCATAGCGGGGCAGGCCACCGTCGGCGGGGAGACCGTTCAAGAATCCGCTCAATGGGTGAGCTTGCGGTACTGGGACCACCAATACAGGCAGACGCAACCGCCGACCAAGGCAAGCGCGCGACCGACAGGGTGATCGACGCGCACCAAGGCTGCGCCGGTGATCACCAGGGCGGTGCTGAGCAACCTGGCTCCGTCGCGTCGGTTGCCGGCGAAGAAGCGGATCGGACGGCTCACGCAGGCCTGGCAATCGAGAAGGCAGCGTAGGGGGCGACCTTTCGGTGATCTTGAGAGCAACGTCCTGGGCTCTTGCCGTTCAGCCGCATCAAGCCTCAACGATCAAGAGGATGGTGGGGGGGGCAGGCCCGGAAGCAGGCCCGCCCCGCTGGCTGCTCAGCCCAGACCGATCTGAGCCAGAATCCCCTGGCCGGTGAGCAGTTCGGTGGCCAGCCCGATCACGAAGCCGAGCATGGCCAGACGACCGTTCCAGGTTTCAGCGAAATTCACAAAACCGAAGCGGGACTGGGTTGCGTTGGTCACAGCAGGTGTTGCGAGAACTTGATGATTGTAACGCTTCTTGAAGATGGATTGACGCTGGTCGGGGCGGCGCCAAGTACGGATGCCCGTCGGGTCTGAGCTGGTTGCGATGGTGTTCCGCCCTTCTTCTGATCCCCTCCCGGGTTCGCTGCGGCCCCATCTGCAGGCCCAGTTGCAGGCTCAGCTCCCGGCCCGGCCGGAGCTGGTGCTGGTCACCGATCTCGATGGCACCTTGCTGGCGGGCCCCTCCCCCTGGCGCCGTTGGCTGTATCGCTGGCTGGTGCGGGAGCGCCATCGCGTGATTCACGTGTTCAGCACAGGCCGCGATCTGCGTTCGGTGGCCCGGGTGCTGGCCGCCGAGCCGGAGCTGGGGCTGGCGCCCCCCCATCTGGTGATCAGCGATGTGGGCTGCACCGTCGCCTGTGGCCTCAGCCTGGAGCCCCTGCCCCTGGCGATCGGGCCGATCGAGAAACTCTGGCGAGGTCTGCCGGAGAAGTTGCTGCCCCAGCTGGCCCTGATTCCCGGCGTGGCCTCCCAGCCGGTCACGGCCGATCGTCGCCTGGCCTACTTCGTCGATGTGGAGGCGATCGATGCCGATCTGCTGCGGCAGCTGGAGGCCCATGGGGTGGATTGTCTGCTCTCCGGCGGCCGCTATCTCGATGTGCTGCCGGCCGGGGTCAACAAGGGCAGCACCCTGCTGGCCCTGCTCGACTGGCTGGAGGTGGCGCCGGATCAGGTGCTGACGGCGGGGGACAGCCTCAACGATCTGGCCATGTTCGAGACCGGTCTGGCCTCGGTGATGATGGCCGCCTCCGAACCCGAGCTGGTGGCCCAGCTGCCGAGGCTGCCGGCCACCTATCAGGCCAGGGCCGAGGGCTGTCAGGGCATCGTCGAGGGGCTGCACCATTTCGGCTTCACGGCGCTGCTGGAGGGTCGTGCCCTGGATCGGGGCACTCGGGATCGTGCCGCCCGAAGCCTGGTCTCAGACTGAATCGGCGCATCGGATCGCTCCGTTCCTCTGGATCCGTGCATCTGGATCGGTGCAGCTGGATCCGTTCATCCGACAGCAACGCCGCTGCGGGCGGCATCGGGGTTGCGTGGGGCGATGTGTTGCGGCAGCTGGCCTGAGCTGGCTGAAAGGGCGATTTCCGGGCTCGATCACAGCCCAGGCCGGGATGAGGTCACGGGCCCTTGCTGTCAGGGGCCGCCCGCTTCAGCGCCGCCTTGGTGAGGGCGGTGGCGATCCCCTGTCGGGGGTCTTCCGGCCAGGGGTGTTTCGGATAGCGACCCCGCAGCTCCCGGCGCACCTCCCCATAGCCGCTGTCCCAGAAGCGGCCCAGGTCCTGGGTGATCGCCGCCGGCCGGCCGGCCGGCGAGAGCAGCTCCAGGGTCAGGGGCAGCCGGCCCTGCAGCAGCCGGGGGCTGTCGTGGCAGCCGAACATCTCCTGCAGCTTGACCGCCAGCACGGGGCCTTCGCTGCCGTAGCGGATCGGCAGCGCGCGCCCCGAGGGCACCTGCAGGCTTGTCGGCAACAGGGTGTCCAACTCCCGGCGCCGCGGCCAGTCCAGATCGCCCCAGAGCGCTTCCAGCAGATCCAGCCCCTGCAATTCCTGGGCGCTGCGGCGTCCCTCCAGATAGGGAACCAACCACTGCTCCAGGGTTTCGGCCAGGTGCGCAAGGGAGCGGTCCGGCCAGGGCGGCCCCAGCAGGCGATGGGCCAGCTCAAGCCGCTGGCGCAGCTCCCGGCTGCGTTCGCCCCAGGGCAGGGCCTCCAGGCCGAGCTGCTGCAGGCCCTCCAGCCAGGCCCGCTGGACCGCCCGCTCGTCGGCCTGGGGCCAGGGCTGGCGCTCCAGCACCAGGGCCCCCAGCCGCAACAGCCGTTCGCAGCGCACCCGGCGGGCCTTCTTGTCCCAGACGGCCTGCTCCACCGGTTCCCCGTCCTGCTCCGCCAGTTCCGCCAATAGCCCCTCACCCAGGGGCACCGCCAGCAGCACCCTGGCCTCCTGCCCCTGGTCGTCCAGGGAGGCGATGGCCAGGGCCCGGCAAGCGGCCAGGGGGTCATCGGCGTGGAGCAGGGCCCCCCGGCCGCCGCGCAGCAGCCAGCGGCCATCGCCGCTGCCGCGATTGAGGGCCACCCGCTCGGGATAGGCCCAGCTCACCAGGCGGGCTGCCATGGCATCGACGCTCGGCGGCGGCAGGGGCGCGCCGCCGGTTGGGCCGCCGGCTGGAGCGGCACCGGCACCGGAATCCGAGCCGGAACCGCCGGCCCGCACCTGGCGCTGCAGCTGGGCCTTGAGCTGGTGGAGCTGGCGTCGCTGCTGCTGGCGTCCATCCCGTTGGTCGTGGGCCAGCCAGTCGAGGCGCCGCAGCAGATCACAGCCGGCCTCGCGCCGATCGAGCGGATCCCGTTCACTCAGCAGCACCGCCAGGCTGCAGCCCAGGTCCAGCCAGCCCCGCTCCTGCGCCAGCAGCAGCATGTGGGCCAGGCGCGGATGCAGGCCGAGGCGGGCCATGGCCTGCCCGTGGGCGCTGATCCGGCCTTGGGCTCCGAGGGCGCCGAGTTGGACCAGCAGGCGTTGGGCCTCCTGCATCCCCGCCGTTGGCGGCGGGTCGATCCAGGCGAGCTGCTCGCCCAGGCCCGCTCCCCAGGCCGCCAGCTGCAGGGTGATCGGCAGGGGATCCACTTCCAGCAATTCCGGCGTGTCGTAGGCGGGCCGCCGCTGCTGCTCCGCCGCGGACCACAGCCGCAGGCAGCGGCCCGGGCCCAGGCGTCCGGCCCGGCCGCGGCGCTGTTCGGCGCTGGCCAGGCTGGCGGGGACGGTGATCAGCCCATCCATGCCGGTGGCCGGATCGAAGCGATTGCGCCGGCTGAGGCCGCTGTCGACCACCAGCCGCACGCCGGCGATCGTCAGGGAGCTCTCGGCGATGGCCGTCGCCAGCACGATCTTGCCGGCCCCGCGCCGGGCCGGGGCCATCGCCGCCAGCTGGGCCTCCAGGTTCAGCTGGCCGTGCAGCAGCACCAGTTCGGGCTCCAGGCCCCAGTCCGTGGCCTCGATCGCCCGCTGGCACCCCAGCAGCTCCCGCTGCCCGGGCAGGAAGATCAGCGCCGTCTCGGCCTCGTTGCGCTGGTCGAGCCAGTGGGATTCCAGGGCCCGCACCACCTGGCGCTCCAGGCGTTCGTCCGGGCGGCTGGCCTGGTGCTGCACCTGTACCGGCCAGCTGCGCCCTTCGCTCTCGATCACCTGGGCCCGATCCAGCCGCGCCGCCAGTGGGGCCAGATCGAGGGTGGCCGACATCAGCAGCAGGCGCAGATCGGGGCGCAGCAGCTGGCGGGCCTGCCGCAACAACGCCAGGGCCAGATCGGCCTCGGCGGCGCGTTCATGGAACTCGTCGAAGATCACGCAGGCCACGCCCGCCAGCTCCGGATCGCTCTGCAGGCGCCGCAGGAACAGGCCGGTGGTGACCACCTCCAGGCGGGTGGCGGCGGAGGTGCGGCTCTCAAGCCGGACGCTGTAGCCCACCAGCCCGCCCAGGGGTTCAGCCAGGGTCTCGGCCAGACGGGCGGCGGCATGGCGGGCCGCCAGCCGCCGCGGTTCCAGCATGACGATGGTGCCGTCGCTGGCCAGGCTCTCGAGCAGGGTCAGGGGCACGCAGGTGGTCTTGCCCGCACCCGGTGGGGCCTGCAGCAGCAACGTGGAACCGGGCGGCTGCAGGGCCGTGCGGATCGCGTCGAGCTGGGCCTCGATCGGCAGGCCGTCGCGGTTCAAGGCCGGCCGGGACACGCCTCAGCGCACGTGACGGATGCCATCGACAGGGTGGTAGGCCTCGCCGGTGGTCTCCTCGTAGACGATCGCCGGCAGCCCGGTCTCAAACATGGTCTGCAGGGCTTCCT
>CAIKWV010000510.1 GCA_903831165.1 uncultured cyanobacterium | reverse complement strand
GTCGAGCGCTCGATGCTGCGCCAGGAGCTGCAGTTGGCCATGGGCCGCTGTGCCTGGTTCACCCTCGGCGTGATGGCCCCCAGTGCGGAGGCGGCCGTGACGGCGCTGCGCCAGTGTGAAGCCGCCTGCGGCTGGCCGGCGCTCGAACTTCAGAATCCTGAGATCTTGGCGCCTGAGGCTGCGGGCGGCGTCTTTCTCAAGGCCAACCAGAGCAATGGTCGCTTTCTGATCCGCGCCGAGGAGGGCCTGGGTGAGGGGCTGCTGATCACCGGCCATCAGCCTGCGGACCCCCAGCAGGAGGACACCTGGGGTCCCTTGCCGCTGGATCTGTTTGCAGCCCCCTGAGCGCTGCCTCCCGCCCGGAGCCATCGCCCATGGAAGCGGTGGGCCCTCTTGGTCTGTGAAGGATCCCCAGCGATGGCGGCCTAGGCTGACCGGCTGAAGCTCGACGGCTCCAGGTGCTGGGGCCGTTCGCCGTTCCTCCTGCCGAAAATCAGCCGATGTCCAGCCCAGCCTCCGGTCCTGCGAACGCGACGACCCTGCGCATCGCCTCCCGCCGCAGCCAGTTGGCCATGGTCCAGACCCACTGGGTGCGCGATGAGCTGGCCAAGGCCCATCCAGGGCTGGAGATCAGCATCGAAGCGATGGCCACCCAGGGGGACAAGATCCTCGATGTGGCCCTGGCCAAAATCGGCGATAAGGGCCTGTTCACCAAGGAGCTGGAGGCCCGGATGCTGGTGGATCAGGCCGACATCGCCGTCCACAGCCTCAAGGATCTGCCCACCAACCTGCCGGAGGGGCTGATGCTGGGCTGCATCACCGAGCGGGAGGACCCCGCCGACGCCCTGGTGGTGCACGAGAAGCACCGCGACAAGACGCTGGCCAGCCTGGGCGAGGGCAGCGTGGTCGGCACCAGCTCCCTGCGGCGGCTGGCCCAGTTGCGCCACCACTACCCCCATCTGATCTTCAAGGACGTGCGCGGCAACGTGATCACGCGTCTGGAAAAACTCGATGCCGGCGAGTACGACTGCCTGATCCTGGCGGCGGCCGGCCTGGGCCGGCTGGGTCTGGGCGCCCGCATCCACGAGTTGATCGATCCCTCCATTTCGCTCCATGCCGTCGGCCAGGGTGCCCTGGGCATCGAATGCCGCCAGGGGGATCAGGCGGTGCTGGCGCAGATCAAGGTGCTGGAACACCGGCCCACCGCCCTGCGTTGTCTGGCGGAGCGGGCCTTCCTGCGCCAGCTGGAAGGCGGCTGTCAGGTGCCGATCGGCGTCAACACCCACTTCGACGGCGATGAGCTGGTGCTCACCGGCATGGTGGCCAGCCTTGACGGTCTGCGGCTGATCCGCGACCAGGTCCGGGGTCCCCAGGCGGATCCGGAGGCGATCGGTCTGGCCCTGGCCCAGTCCCTGAGGGCCCAGGGGGCCGGAGCGATCCTGGAGGAGATTTTTGCAACCGTCCGGCCCGAAGCCTGAAGCGGCCAGAGCGAAGCCCGAAACGGCCAGCCCCGAGGTCCGCTCCCTGCCTTTCCAGTGGAATCTTCTGGCCTGGGCAGCCCTGGTGGGCCTGCTCACCGGCCTGGCGGTGGTCGCTTTTCATGAACTGCTGGGTTTCATCAACAACTTCCTCTATGGGCCGTTCGTGGAATGGTTGCTGGTGGTTGGTCGGGCCTCCTCCCAGGCCAGCCCGGCCGAGCTGGCTCCCATGGAGCTGCCGCCGATGGCGCCAGCGGGGGGTACACCGCTCAAGGCGCTGCTGCAACTGGGTCTCGGTGGCATCGGTCTGCTGAGCACCCCGGCACCGGCGCCGCCGGAACCGTCGACCATTGCCCTGCCTGCCAGCTTCGACTGGTTGGAACTCTGGCCGGTCGTGGTGGTGCCGACGCTGGGGGGGCTGACGGTGGGACTGTTGCGCTGGCTCGGCGGCACGATCGGCCCGGGCCTCGCCAGCCTGATGGCGATGGCCGACGGCGCCCAGACGGCTGCCCCGAAGTTGCCGCTGCTGCGGCTGGTGGCCGCCTCCCTCAGCCTGGGTAGTGGCGCCTCGCTCGGTCCCGAGGGGCCGAGTGTGGAGAGTGGCGCCAATCTCGGCCTGTGGGTGGGCTGGAAGGCGAAGCTCTCGCCCCAGTCCCAGAAGGCCCTGGTGGCGGCCGGGGTCGCGGCCGGCCTGGCGGCGGGTTTCAAGGCGCCGATTGCCGGGGTGTTCTTCGCCTTCGAAGGCAGTTTCAGCGCCATCCCCGGCCGGCCCAGCCTGCGGGCCGTGCTGGTGGCGGCGGTCACCTCCTCGCTGGTGACCCAGTTGTGCCTCGGCGATGATCCGATCCTGCGGCTGCCGGCCTACGAGGTGCGATCGCGGCTGGAGTTGCCTCTTTATCTGGGCCTGGGGGTTCTGGCCAGCCTGATGTCGTGGTTGCTGGTCAGCCTGATGGCGGCGGGCCGGGGCCCCCGCATGCAGGCCCTGGTGGATCGGCTGCCGCCCGGGCTGGCACCAGCCCTGGGCGGGGCCGCTGTCGGCGGCATGGCCCTGGCCTTCCCGCAGGTGCTGGGGGTCGGCTACGACACAATTGAGGCCCTGCTCGGCAGTGACGGGGGCATCCCGCTGCTGACCTTGCTCGCCTTGCTCGGCGTCAAACTGCTGGCCACCACCGTCAGCAATGCCAGTGGCTTTGTCGGCGGCGGCTTTGCCCCATCCCTGGTGCTGGGGGCCGTCCTGGGCAGTTGTTATGGCCAGTTGCTGGGGGAGGGTTGGCTGAACCTGCCGGTGGCCGAACCGCCGGCCTACGCCATGGTCGGCATGGCCGCGGTGCTGGCGGGCAGTGCCCGAGCACCCCTGACGGCCCTGTTGCTCCTGTTCGAGCTGACCCGCGACATCCGCATCGTGCTGCCCCTGATGGCGGCGGCGGGCCTGAGTGCGGCCTTGGTGGAGCGCTGGCAGGGATTCCGTGATCCAGGTCTGCTCGGCCCTGATCCGCTGGAAGAACAACGACGTGAGCAGCTGGCCCAGTTACCCGTTGTTGAGGCTTTTGAGCCGCTCAGTCCGCTGGTGCTGCTGGCCGAGCTGCCGGCTGCTGAGGCCCTGGCCCTGTTGATCGAAGCCCATGGCCATTGCCTGATCGTGGAAGACGGCGGAGCTGCGGTCGGCCTGGTGACCCTGGCGGACCTGCAACGCGGCCTTTCCGGCGCCCTGGCCGCCGAGACCGGGACGGTTCGACTGATTGATTGCCGCCGCACTGATCTGGTCTGGCTACCCCTCAGCTCCCACCTGGATCAGCTGGAGGATCAGCTCACCCCCGATGGCCTGCGCCAGATCCCCATCTTTGAAGTGCCTGTCCATCTGGCGGGCCATCTGCCCCACGGGCTGCCGCCAACTGGTCTGCCGATCACGGCCTTGCGCGGCATGGCCAGTCGCGATGGCATGGCCAGAGCGCTGGCGGCCCGGTTCCGGCTTCAGCCGTCGAAGCGGGAACTGACCAGGGCTTCGGCAACCGGATCAGCCTGAGACAAGAGATTCAGGATGCGCTGTAGATCGAGATCGGAGAGTTCTCCGTCCCTTCCCCATTTGAGGGCGGTGCTGTTGAGCTGGTCGGTGGTGAGATTGAGGGGTTGGGACATGGGGTTGACGGCGTTGAAGCCTCGCCGTCGGCTGCAATCAAAAGACCTTAGGTGTTTGTACCCAGACAACACCAGAGGTTTGGGGCTGATCTGCAGAATCTCTTCGGGAGTCGCTCCGGCTGGCCAGGTAGCGATGCGGCCGTGCGCATGCGGGGCCTGTCCGGTTGCGCTTCAGTTCTTCACCACCACCGGGGTTCCCACTTCGACCTGATCGAACAGGGCGTGGACATGGGGGTTGAGCATGCGCACGCAGCCATGGGACACGGCCGCCCTGGTGTTCACGGCCCAGGCCCAGGCCGGAGGGGTGCCGTGAATGCCGAACTGGTCCTTGGCGGTGGTGTGGAAGCCCATCCAGCGATCGCCCAGGGGGCCATTGGGGCCGATATTGGGATTGTTCTTGCCGCTCTTGGTGCTCTGGTACTGGGGATTGACCACCTTGTTGCG
>CAIKWV010000509.1 GCA_903831165.1 uncultured cyanobacterium | reverse complement strand
TTCCCTGCTCTGGGCCCTCGATCCCCTGGAAGCCGCCAGCGAAGGGGAGGTGGTCATCACCCTGGCCGCCACGGCCGACCGGGAGCGGCTCCAGGCCCAGCTGCAGCTGCTCGACCACCTGCGCCGGCCCCGGCTGCTAACCGTGCCGCCCGAGCAACCCGCCAACCTGGCCGAACAGCTGGAAGCGGGCTGGCAGTTCGACTGGCTGGCTGCCCGCCAACCCTGGCGTGGCTACGCGAGCGAGCAACTTCAGGGCTGCCTCGATGCCCTCACCGCCCTGGCGGCCCCGTCGGCACGGGCCCGGTTGCTGTTCAGTGAGCCGTTGCTGGGGCCGGTGGGCAGCCTGCTGGCCCACAACGGAGCCCTGGCCGCGCCAGGCGAGCTGGCGGAAGCCCTGAGCCAGGCCCAGGCCCTGGAACGGGACTGGCTGACAGGTCAGGGGGCCGGGCCTGGGGTCGTGCAGGCCTGGCTGGAGCAACGGGGTTGGCGGCTGGACAACCAGAGCTGGCAGGAAAGCCTGGGTCTGCCCCTGGACGCTCCGCTGCTGCGGCGCTGGTTCGATCCGGAGGCGGAGTACCGGCGACTGCTCAGCCGCCAGCTGGACACTGCTGTGATCGACGGACTGCAGGCCCTGTTCAGCCGGCACCAGGGGATCCGCTTGCCCCAACCTCTGCGCCACAGCCTGCTGCTGGGTCAGTGCCCCCCATGAGCGGCCGCATCGGTGTCGGGGTTCGGCCGCCAGACGGAGTTGGGCAAGCCGATGTCCTCGCCGGCGGCGCAGAAGCAGCGGTTTCAGCCCCCTGAAGCGCTGGCCAGATCGGGCCCCCAGGCTGGTGTGGTGCGCGGAACCAGCGACCCGATGAGCCCGGTGACTCCGTGAGCCCAGCCTCAGATCCGTTCTCTACCCGGATCGGGCTGGGCCGAGCACGATCCGCGCGTTCCCGTGGTTGACGACGGCGCTTGATGGGGCCTCGCGAACTGCGGTGGCGTTGCAGCATGAAAAACCCCGCCAGAGCGGGGAAGGGAAGGGGCCCCGGCCAGGCCGGGGCTCGATCGCATCGGTGAAGCAAGTGGCCCGGGACCGGGCCCGGAGTCACCAGAGACCGCGAACGGGCTCGGCGTAGGGAGCGGGGGCCGGGGCGGGAGCGGGACGCTCAGCCACGACAGCGACGATCTGGTTGGCCTGGATGCAGGCGGGCAGGAACACGTACCAGGAGAGCAGGGAGGTGCACTGGGCGGTTCCCGGCTGGCAACGGCCTTCGGCGCAGATGTTCTGAGCACCGGTGTAGGTGTTGCAGAAGTCGGCCAGGCGGAAGTCGGTGGGCAGGGCACGCATGATGCCGGCCGAGGAGATGCTGCCGTCGGCGGCGTCAGCGATGATGGCGCCACGCAGGGCCTGAACCGCATAGGTGTTCATGCTCCAGTACGGGAAGTAGCTGGCGGTGGCGTTCTTGAGGAACTTGACGCCGGCGTCGGAGTACAGGAAGTTGGAAACGCCCACCAGATTGACCGAATAGGTCTTGGTCATGCCGGTGCGGACTTCATCGGAGGTCCAGCCGGAGCGCTTGAGACCACCCTCAAGACCGCGATCGGTGACGGCGCCGGACTCAAAGAAGGTATTGAAGGCGTCTTGGTGGGTGGACCAGACAGCGCCGCCGGTGTTCCAACGGACGGGCAGGTCGTTGTGAACGGCAGCGGAAACGGGCAGAGCGGTGGCGGTCAGGGCCGTTCCAACGGCGAGACCGGCGATTAGACGCTTGAGCACGAGACTGGTGACAGGGGAATCGTTTTCGATAATACCAAACTCCACACATTTGGCAGCGAAAGATTGTCTTCAAATTTGCATCTGCTTCGGCTCGCCTTTGGTCTCACTGCGACGGAAGCGAAGCAGACGGACCGGGCCTTTAGGCTCAACCCCCAGCTTGAGCGCCCCCCATGGCCCTTCAGATCGGCGACGCAGCACCTGATTTCAGCCTGCCGGATCAGAACGGCGACACCGTCAGCCTCTCGGCCCTCAAGGGCCAGCGGGTGGTGATTTACTTCTACCCAAAGGACGACACCCCAGGCTGCACCAAGGAGGCCTGCAACTTCCGCGACCGCTGGGACGCCTTCGAGAGCCAGTGCATCCGAGTGCTGGGCATCAGCAAAGACGGGGCCGGCAGCCACGGCAAGTTCATCGCCAAATACGAGCTCCCCTTCACCCTGCTCAGCGATGTCGAGCCCTGCCCGGTCGCCACGGCCTACGGCAGCTACGGCCTGAAGAAATTCATGGGCAAGGAGTACATGGGCATGATGCGCCACACCTTTGTCGTCGATGCCGAAGGCAAGATCGAAGCCGCCTACACCAAGGTGAAGGCCGAAACCATGGCCGATCAGATCCTCACCGATCTGGGCCTGGCCTGATCCAGGGCGTCCCCGGCACCGTTCGGATGCAGCTGCACCAGCGCCTCCAGGGCCAGATCGGGCTGCAGTTCCACCATCACGCCCTGGCCGGCTAGCAGCCTCTGGAGCCGGGGCAGCAGCAGGGCGCCATCGCCGCCGCTGAGCACCAGATGGCAGCCGGGCTCCAGCCCATGGGCCTCCAGGGCGGCATCGGCCACCGCCGCGGCCAGGCCCTGCACCACACCGGTGACCATGGCCCGGTGGGTCTCCGTCGGCCAGTCCAGGGCTGGGGCCTGGGTGGCTGCGGGTGGATCCGTCAGCGGCAGCTCCAGCCGGGGCAGGGCCGCGGTGCCGGCCGCCATCGCCCCCAATTGCAGACCCACCCCGGCCAGCAGGCGTCCACCGGCAAAACGACCGGAACCCTCCACCCGGGTGAGGCTGAGCACCGTGCCCGCATCGGCCACCAGCACCCCCCGACCATGGCGGCGCCAGGCCAGCCAGCCAGCCAGGGCCCGATCCAGGCCCAACCAGGGCGGTAACGCCGCCAGCGGCACCTGCTCCAGCCCCAGGCGCCGATTGGGCGGCAGCGCCACGGACGCCGGCACGGCCCCCACCGCCGCCCAGCCCACCAGATCGTCCAGGATCCCGGGCTCCAGGGCACAGGCGGGAGGCAACCGGTGCTCGACCCGCAGGCCACCGGGGCTAGCAAGGGCCCAGTGCCAGCGGCTGTTTCCGATCAGCAGCCAGCGGGGCGAACCGCCCGGCACCTAGATGCCCTCGCCCATCAGCCCCGGCAGATGGATGCCGCACTCCTGCTTGATGCCGCCGAAACGGGTGGCCCGGCCACTGATGTCGCCATCGTCGGGGGCGCTGGAGTGCCAGTCGCCCACGGTCGAATAGCCCTGGTCGAACAGGGGATGCTGGGGCAGACCGTGCTCCTGCATGTAATAGAAGACATCGCGGCTGGTCCAGGCCAGCAGCGGCCGCAGGGACCAGATTCCGCGCACCGGATCCAGGGGGCTCATGCCGCGGCGGTGGTCGGTCTGACGCCCGCGCACCCCACTGGCCCAGCAGCGCACCTGCAGATCGATCAGGGCCTGATCGAGGGGCTCCACCTTGCGCAGGCGGTTGTACAGCTGGAGATCCTCCAACGTGCCGGATTCCCACAGCCGGCCATGGAGCGCCTCCATCCGGGCCGGACTGATCGTGGCCTGAACCACCCGCAGGTCGAGGCACAGCAGCGCGCTCAGCTGCTCGGCGTAGCGATAGGTCTCGGCGGGCAGGTAGCCGGTGTCAACCCAGATCACCGGAACGCGCCGACCGGGGGCCACCTCGCCCAGCTCGCTGACCATGTGGAGCAGCACCGCCGACTGGATGCCGAAGCTGGTGGTGAGCGCCAGGCCTTCACCGAAGGTCTCAGCCGCCCAGCTCAGCCGGGATCGGGCATCCAGCGGCTCCAGCAACGTTCGCGCGGCCTCAGGATCCAGCGGCTGCCCCTGGCGATCGCAGGGCAGCTCCAACGGGCGAGCTGGGGCGGCTGGGGCCTGGAGCGAAGACAGAGGTGGTGCGGCGTTTCCCGTGGCCGAAGGGGCAGGCATCAAGCCATCATCACCCTTGACGGAATCGCTGGGTAGGGTTCCCGCATGGACAGTGATCGGTCTTTGGACGATTCGACCAATGCAGCCGCATCCCCCGTCGTGATTGTCGGGGGGGGCTTCGCCGGCCTCTACACCGCCCTTGCCCTGGCCGAGAGCCGGCGCCATCCCCCGATCCTGTTGATCGAACCGCAGGAGCGCTTTCTGTTTCTGCCCCTGCTCTACGAGCTGCTCAGCGGCGAACTGCGGCGCTGGGAGATCGCCCCCCGCTACGACGCCCTGCTCGCCGGCAAGGGAGTGGGCTGGCTACAGGACAAGGTGGATCGCATCGATGCCAGCCAGCGGCTGGTCCACACCGCCAGCGGCCGCAGCATTTCCTACCGCCGCCTGGTCATCGCCTCGGGCGGATGCCCGGAGTTCTTCGGCGTCCCCGGTGCGGACACCCACAGCCTCGGCTTCCGCAGCCTTGACGATGTGGAACGCCTGCAGAACCTGCTGGAGAAGCTGCGCCACTCCGCCCGCCCCCTGCAGCGGCTGGCGGTGGTGGGGGCCGGCCCTACCGGTGTGGAGCTGGCCTGCAAGCTGGCGGATCTGGCCCAGGGCTGTGCGGTCATCGAACTGATTGAGCAGGGCCCGACCCTGCTGCCCCAGGCCCGCTCCTTCAGCCGTGAACAGGCGGAAAAAGCTCTGCGCCAGCGGGATGTGCGCCTGCGCACCCACACCGCCGTCACCCGGGTCGACGCCGATCGCCTGCACCTCAGCTGCCCGATCGCCAACGACGGGCCGCAAGCGAAGCCGGCCCCCGAGGAACTGCTGCCGATCGACGGGGTGATCTGGACCGCTGGGCTCGGCTTCCGGCCGCCGCTGATCCAGCCGGAGCCTCGGCGCGATCGCCGGGGCCGGCTCTGCTGTGAGGCCGATCTCAGCCTGGTGGGGCAAGCCTCCATTTTCGTTGCCGGCGACCTGGCCCACCTGGAGGACCCTGAAGGCCAACCCCTGCCCGGCAACGCCCAGGTGGCGTTTCAGCAGGCGCCGCTTCTGGCCGCCAATCTGCTGCATTCCATGGCGGATGAACCGCTGGAGGCCTTCCAGTGGAAGGATCTGGGCGAGATGTTCTCCCTCGGCCGGGGCGATGCCTGCCTGACGGCCTCGGGCTTCACCCTGGCGGGCCCGGCCGCCTTCCGGCTGCGCCAGCTGGCCTACCTCAGCCGCATGCCGGGCCTGTCCCACACCCTGCGGGTGGCCGCCGGCTGGCTGGCGGACTGGAAACCATGACCGCCAGCCCCTCCTCCTGCGCGAGCTGGCCCCGGCCCCGGGCCCTGCTGCTCGATGCCATGGGCACCTTGATCGGGCTGCGCCAATCGATCGGCAGCACCTACGCCGCTGTGGCGGCCGGGCACGGGCTGGCGGTGGACCCCGCGGCCATCGATCGCGCCTTTCCGGCCATCCATCGCGCCGCTCCGCCGCTGGCATTCCCTGGCCTGCAGGGCGAAGCGCTCGACCTGGCCGAACGCCACTGGTGGTCCCAGCGCATCGACGCGGTGCTGGTGGCGGCCGGGGCCGCTCCGGCGGCAGCGGCCCTGCACCGCGATCTGTTTGACCATTTCGCCGATCCCGGGCTCTGGCGCGTCTACGACGATGTGCCCGCCCAGCTGCAGGCCTGGCGGCAGCAGGGGCTGAAGCTGGCAGTGGTCAGCAACTTCGACCAGCGGCTGGACGGTCTGC
Organism: uncultured cyanobacterium; assembly: GCA_903831165.1. Classification (GTDB taxonomy): domain Bacteria; phylum Cyanobacteriota; class Cyanobacteriia; order PCC-6307; family Cyanobiaceae; genus Cyanobium. The sequence goes on along the minus strand of CAIKWV010000509.1, from coordinate 1,436 downwards.
TGGCCGGCCTCGACCTGGCCCCCTGCTTCGATCACGTCGTGATCTCCAGCCGGGCCGGGGCGGCCAAACCCTCAGCCCTGCCCTTCCAGCTGGCCCTGGAGGCCCTTGGTCTGTCGGCTGAGCAGGCCTGGCATGTGGGTGACAGCCCGGAGGATCAGGCCGGCGCCGCAGCGGCGGGGATCCGCTGTCTGCTCGTGCAACGCTCTTGAGACAGGGTGTCCTGGCGGGCCGCACGGCCGGGCTGCGCCCCGCCGAAAAACGGCGGCTGGAGCGGCTCTGCCATCGCCGCCATCCCGCCGATGCCACCGCCGATCTGCTCACCCTGCAGCGGCTGGCGGCCGAATCCCATGGTCTGGAGCTGCCGCTCAGCCTGGTGGTGGACGGTCGCGGGCTGTGCCGCTTGCTGTGGGTGGGGGACCTGGAGCAGTCGGGGCGGCTGATCGAGAAGCTGCCCGGCTCCGAACGCCGCCAGGGCAACGACCTGCGGCTGATCACCTGTCGGCGGGGCAGCCGTTCCACCCCCCTGCTGCCAGGCCCCCAGGAGGCGGTGGTGGCCTTGGATCTGGCCCCTTGCCTGTGGCTGCGCTACGGCGATCAGGCCGGTAGCGGTGGCCAGTGGCCGGCCCTGCTGCTCACCCCCGGCGACGGAGACCACCCCTGGCATCAGGAGGCGGAGGGCGACCTGGCCGACCTCTGTGTTCAGGACCCCGCCAGTCTGGTGCCGGAGTCGGCAGTCCCCCAGGGCGGCGGCGCGGCCCGCCAGGGTCCGGAACGGGTGCTGCTGCTCTGCCTGTTGGGTGGGGATCCCCAGCTGGCCCGCCGCGAAATGGCCGAGCTGGAGGGGCTGGTGCGCAGCGCCGGTGGGGTGCCGGTGGGCATCGTCGAGCAGAAGCGCCGCAGCGGCGAGAGCCACCTGACGATCTGGGGCGAGGGCAAGCTGCAGGAGGCGGCCCTGGAAGCCCGGCGGCTCCAGGCCGATCTGGTGGTCACCGACCGGGAGCTGACGCCGGTGCAGGCCCGCAACCTGGAGCGGCTGCTGGATCTGCCGGTGAGTGATCGCAGTGAGCTGATCCTCGACATCTTTGCCCAGCGGGCCGCCAGTGGCGCCGGCCGCCTGCAGGTGGAGCTGGCCCAGCTGCGCTACCGCCTGCCCCGGCTGAGTGGCCGCGGCCTGAGCCTGTCGCGCCAGGGGGGTGGCATCGGCACCCGCGGCCCCGGCGAAACCCAACTGGAAAAAGACCGGCGCGCGATCAGTCGCCGGGTCGAGCGGTTGCAGCGGGACGTGCAGAAGCTCGGCGACCATCGGGCGCGGCTGCGGCAGACCCGCACCGGCCTGCGCCGCCTGGCGCTGGTGGGCTACACCAACGCCGGCAAGAGCTCCCTGCTCAATGCCCTGACCCGGGTGACGGCCGCCGAGGCGGTGCTGGCGGAGAACA
>CAIKWV010000508.1 GCA_903831165.1 uncultured cyanobacterium | reverse complement strand
GTAGGCGGCGAAGTGCAGCACCGCCTCAATCGGCTTGCCCTCCAGGCTGGTGCCCGACAGTTCCGGATGCTGTCCCTGCAGCAGGGCTTTCAGCAGGTCCCGATCACCCACCTGGCCGACGACCAGGGGCACCTGCAGGGTCTGGCGCACGATCTCGGCATGGCCGTAAACCAGGTTGTCCAGCACCACCGGCTGATGGCCAGCCCGGCTCAGGGCGCGAACCGCATGGCTGCCGATGTATCCCGCACCGCCGGTGACCAGAACCCTCAAAGCCTTACCTCAACGCCCGTTTGCCGATGGGCAATGTAATCCGAGACCGTGCTGGCCAGGCCCCGCTCCAAGGGGATGCGCGCCTCCCAGCCCAGGCCCGTCAGCCGGCTGACATCGAGCAGTTTGCGGGGGGTGCCGTCGGGCTTGCTCGCGTCCCAGCGGATCTGGCCGCGATAGCCGACCGCTTTCGCCACCAGCTCCGCCAACTCGTGAATCGTGAGGTCACGGCCGGTGCCGACATTGAGATGCTGAAGCTCCCCGTCAGCGGGCTGCCAGTGCTCGAGGCAGAAGACCGCCGCATCGGCCAGGTCATCGACGTGCAGGAACTCCCGCCTCGGGGTGCCGCTGCCCCAACAGACGACTTCCGAAGCTCCGCTCTCGCGGGCCTCCTGGAAGCGACGGATCAGGGCGGGCAGCACGTGACTGTTGGTGAGGTGATAGTTGTCGCCCGGCCCGTAGAGATTGGTGGGCATCAGGCTGATCGCATCGAAACCGTGCTGCAGCCTCAGGGCCCGGCAGAGCTGGATGCCAGCGATCTTGGCGATCGCATACCACTCGTTGCTGGGCTCCAGGGGACCGGTGAGCAGGGATTCTTCGCGGATCGGCTGTTCGGCGAACTTGGGATAAATGCAGCTGCTACCGAGAAACAACAGACGCCGGCAGCCGTGGCGCCAGGCGTTTTCGATCACGTTCTGCTGGATCTTGAGGTTGTCCAGCAAAAAGTCTGCTGGATAACTGGCGTTGGCCAGGATGCCGCCGACACGGGCCGCCGCCAGCACCACCACATCGGGGCGCTGGGCTTCGAACCAGGCGGCGGTGGCCACCGGATCGGTGAGGTCAAGCTCTTGGTGGCTGGCGCTCAGCAGAGAGCCGCAGCGCCCGTCCGGGGCTGGCGTCACCCCATAGCCTCCAGCCTGCAGGCGACGCAGGATGGCCGCGCCAGCCATGCCGCGATGGCCGGCGACGTAGATGCGATCGCCCGGGGTAATCAAAGGGCTGGAGCTCATGGGACCAGCACCTGGGGTGGATTCTCCATCGAACCCACCACCTGATAGCCCTCGCGACGCAGCAGGGCCTCCTTGGCCGCCTCCTGCTTGTCATGGGTCACCATTTCGGCCACCAACTGCTCAAGGGTGGTGATGGGCTGCCAGCCCAACTTCTGATGGGCTTTGGTTGGATCGCCCAGCAGGGTTTCCACCTCAGCGGGGCGGAAATAGCGCGGATCGATCCGCACCACCGTGGCTCCGGTATCGCGCCGCACACCGGTTTCGCCCACACCCTCCCCGATCCATTCGATACCGCCCCAACCCAACTCGCCGGCGGACAGTTCAATGAAGCGACGCACTGATTCCTGGCGTCCGGTGGCAATCACAAAATCTTCGGGAGGACCGCTCTGCTGCAACATGCGCCACTGCATCTCCACATAGTCGCGGGCGTGTCCCCAGTCGCGCAGCGAATCGAGGTTGCCCATGTAGAGACATTGGTCAAGGCCCGCGTCAATCCGGGCCAGGCCCCGGGTGATCTTGCGGGTGACGAAGGTCTCACCGCGACGAGGACTTTCGTGGTTGAACAGGATGCCATTACAGGCATACATGCCATAGCTTTCGCGATAGTTGACCGTGATCCAGTAGGCGTAGAGCTTGGCGACGCCGTAGGGGCTGCGGGGATAAAAGGGGGTCGTTTCTTTCTGCGGAATCTCCTGAACCAGTCCGTACAGTTCGGAGGTTGAAGCCTGATAAATGCGCGTCTTCGCTGTCAGGCCAAGGATGCGCACGGCCTCCAGCACGCGCAGGGTGCCGAGGGCATCGCTGTTGGCGGTGTATTCGGGGCTTTCAAAGCTGACGGCCACATGGCTCTGGGCACCGAGGTTGTAGATCTCATCGGGCTGAACCTGCTGGATGATTCGAATCAGGTTGCTGCTGTCGGTGAGATCGCCGTAGTGCAGCACCAGACGCGGATCCCGCTCATGGGGATCCTGGTAGAGGTGATCAATGCGATCAGT
>CAIKWV010000507.1 GCA_903831165.1 uncultured cyanobacterium | reverse complement strand
GCACGGCGCTGGTGGGAGGAGAGCGCTGGAATCTGCGCAACGCCCGCTTCCGCCACGACCACACCCCCCTCGATCAGCGCTGCCCCTGCCTGGCTTGCCGCCTGCACAGCCGCGCCTATCTGCACCACCTGATCCGCAGCCAGGAGCTGCTGGGCCGCACCCTGCTGAGCCTGCACAACCTCACCACCCTGCTGCGCTTCACCACGGCCATGGGCCAAGCGATCGGCGAGGGTTGTTTTTCAGAGGGTTTCGCTCCCTGGGAGCCCGACTCCCCAGCGGCTCACACGTGGTAGCTTCCAGCATCTGCAAAGGACTGGCAGCCGCCGCCACCGGCACGCCCTGCCATCCTTCGCAATCCCGGTAGGGCAGCAAGGACTTCGCGCCTTCAAGCACCACACCGAGACGTCCGCACCGACACGAAGATTCCAACCCGAACAGGCTTTACCGCCCGCCCAGGTTGTCCACCTTCCAGGTCTCTCCACCTTCCCCGCCTCCCACCTGATGGCTCTCTCCCTGCTGGCCGGTCTCCCCATCCCCGCCCTTGCCCAGCTGCCCGAGGCCTATCAGGCCTTCGGCCCCCTGGTGGACATCCTGCCGATCATCCCCCTGTTCTTCCTGCTGCTGGCCTTTGTGTGGCAGGCCTCGGTGGGTTTCCGCTGAAGCCGCTTTCGGCCTCCGGCACCAGCGCCTGAGCCAGCTCCAGGCACGATCTGGCCACCACACCGGACGACCCGGCGTCGCCAGCCCTCCCCCAGCAGCCCTCCCGTCCGGGAAGGGCTGTTTTTGTTGGCAGGGTGTGTCTTTCTGAGCGCGCCGGATTCAGCGCCGCTCCCGCAGCACCGCCCAGGCGAAATCCGGCAGGGCCCGCATCCGCCGCCAGCGCGATGGTTCCTGAAGCAGCCGGTACAACCATTCGATCTGCAGTGCTCCCATCCAGGCGGGGGCCCGTTGCTTGGCGCCGGCCCAGACATCGAAACTGCCGCCGACCCCCATCCACAGCCCCCGGCGGGGCCTGGGCAGGCCATGGATCCAGGTTTCCTGGCGGGGTACCCCCAGGGCCACCAACACCAGATCGGGCTGCACCGCCAGCAGCTGCTGCTCCAGCTCCGGCCAGGCGTCGGCCGCCTGAAAACCGTGGGCACTGAACACCAGCTGCAGGGACGGGAACACCCGGGCCAGCCGTTGGCGCAGCTCCTCCATCACCGGGGGGCTCGCTCCCACCAACGCCACCGTCCAACCCCGGGCGGCGGCCTGCTCCAACAGGTTCCAGGCCAGTTCGATGCCGGGGCTGCGCCGCACCCGGAAGCCCTGCCGACCCAGGGCCCAGACCACACCGGCACCATCGGCGATCACCAGCTGGGCGGCGGCGATGGCGGCGCCCAGAGCCGGGTCGGCCCGGGCAGCCATGGTCATCTCGGCATTGAGGGTGACGATCTGGCCGCCTCCCCGCTGCCCCAGGTCCAGGGCGGCCTGCAGCACGTCGGCGCAGACATCCACCGGCACCCCTAACACGTGAGTGCGTACCGGATCAGTCACGATGGCTGCCATGGGACGGTGGGCCTGCGGGAGAGAATCTATGGTCCCGATTCCACCCCACCAAGACAACGGCGTTGCCAGGGCTTGCCCAGGCCCAGGGTCTGCCGAGCGCAACGGTCGGTTGGCTCCAGCCAAAGGGAGGTCCATCGCCAACGGTCGGCCAGCTGCACCGGCCCAACGTGCCCTGGCCCCATCGCCCAGGCTGGGTCGGCCTGAGCCAGATGGCCGCTGAGCCCGGGTCGATCCCAGCCCGCAGCGCGTCGCCATCGGGCCGGCCCCCAGCCAGGTCCCGCCTGAGCCCGGGCCATGGGGGCCGAGGTCCGTTCACACCAGGAGCACGATGATGGCCAGTGGATCCGGCAGCAGCACCACCCGCCCCAGCACCGCGCCCGCCACCCAACCAGCACCGCCCCACCCAGCCGCCATCAACTCCGACATCCGTCCCCCCGAAGCCTCCGGCTCCGCTGTTCCAGAGCAGGGTTCACCTGCCGGCAGTGAAGCCTGGACCGTCCTGCAGGGCCTCGATCGCCAGATCGAGGCGGTGGTGCTCAGCCGCCAGCATCCGCTCACCGGCCTGTTGCCCGCCAGCACCGCCAACACCGTCCACGGCAACTACGGCGACGCCTGGGTGCGCGACTGCGTCTAT
>CAIKWV010000506.1 GCA_903831165.1 uncultured cyanobacterium | reverse complement strand
CACCATCCGCTTCCGGATCCGGCCCGATGGCTTGGTTGAGGAGTTGGTGGAAGGCGTGCAGGGCAGTGGCTGTGAACCGTTGACCGAACGGATCGAAGCCCGCCTCGGCCAGGTTCAACAGCGGCGGAGCACCGCCGAGGCCTTCCAGGGCCAGCCGCTGCAGGAGCAGGTGCAACAGCCCCTGGTCCAGCCCCGATCCTCCTGAACCTCGCCGCCCGAGCTGTGCGCCGGCCCGGCCACCCTGTCCAGTTGTTCCGTTCCCACTGAACCGATGTCGCACTTCAGCACCGTCACCACCGAGCTGCGCGATCGCCAGACCCTGGTTGCCGCCCTCACCGATCTGGGCCATCCCCCCCAGGAGGGCAGCCTGCAGGTGCGCGGTTATCGCGGCCAGACCGTGACGGCGGAACTGGCCATCCCCCAGGAAGGCGGCGCCGATATCGGCTTTCGCCTCAATGCCGACACCGGCAGCTACGAGCTGGTGACCGATCTGGAGCTGTGGAAACAGCCCGTGCCGGTGGAGCGCTTTCTGGCCCAGCTGCACCAGCGCTATGCCCTGCGCACGATTCTGGCCGCCAGTGCCGAGGAGGGCTTCCAGGTCAGCGAGCAGACCAACCAACTGGATGGCAGCATCGAGCTGGTGGTCACCCGTTGGGACAACTGAACGTCCTGAGCCTGCCCCCCTTGGATTTCCCCCACGATCCAGCTGTTGATTCAGCGCCTGCGCCCTCTATTGGGTCTGCCGCTGCACAAGCGGCTGTCAATGCAGCAACTTCAGCCGAGGCCCCACCGTCGGTCGATCCGGCACTGGCCTTCCGGGTCCTGATCCCCGAGGCGGGCTCAGGGGCCAGCGGCCTGGAGCCGGTCTTGGGTGGGAGCTTGCGCCAGAAGGCGGTCTGGGTGGATGAGGCGGTCTGCATCGGCTGCCGCTATTGCGCCCACGTGGCCTGCAACACCTTTCTGGTGGAGCCCACCTGGGGCCGCTCCCGGGCGATCCGCCAGAACGGCGACAGCGGCGATCGCATCCAGGAGGCGATCGACACCTGTCCGGTGGATTGCATCCACTGGGTGACCTACGAGCAGCTGCCTGCTCTGGAAGCCCAGCTGGACCAGCAGGAAATCCTGCCCCTGGGAGTGCCCTCGCCGGCGCGCCTGAAGCGCACCCTGCCCCGCGCCACCGCGGCGATCGCGGCTCCGGTGATCCAGCGATCCTGATCGGCCTGGGCTTCTGACCTTCCTGCGACCCTGATCTTGGCCACGCTCCCAACCCGTCGTTTCGGCCGCACTGAACTGGCGATGCCTGTGCTGTCGGTTGGGGGCATGCGCTTCCAGCAGAGCTGGAGCGACCTGCCGGCCGACCAGATCACCCTGGAGAGCCAGGCCAGTCTGCGGGCCACCCTGCAGCAGGCGGTGGCCGCCGGTTTCCACCACATCGAAACCGCCCGTCACTACGGCACATCGGAGCGGCAGCTGGGCTGGCTCCTGCCCGACGCCCCCGACCCCAAGCGCATCCACTTTGCCGTCCAACTCGGTAAACAGTTGCCCGAATTTCTGAAGGTCGCCGTTCGTGCCGATGCGCTCCAGCAGAAACTTTTCGCCGAGAATCTCCACTTCGTCGCGCTTATCACGCTTGCTGGTACCGAGGCTGATTGAGACGACGTGCTTCATGAGATTGGGTTGTGACGTGAATTGACGTTTTACATCGGCCTTTTAGCTGGCAAAACGTTAATATATCACCCTCGCCAGCCAATTTTTCGAGGCGGACCATCGCCTCGGACCCTCAGACGAACGGCATTAGTAAACAGCGATGGCTTCGATCTCGACATCGACGCCGCGAGGGAGTCCAAGGACGGCAACCGTTGACCGAGCAGGTGGGTCCGTTTCAAAGAAGGAGCCATACACCGCATTCATTTCGGCGAAGTGGTCCATGCTGCTCAAGAACACTGTGGTTTTAACAATATTGGCGAAGCTAAGACCAGCTTCTTCCAAGACACCGCGCATATTTGCCATGACTTGCTGAGTCTGCTCAGTGATCGTGCCCTTCTCCAATTCGCCACCTGGCGTAAGGCAAACCTGGCCGCTCATGAACAGTAATCGTCCCTCAGCACGAATCGCCTGGCTATAGGGACCGATCGCACCTGGTGCATTTGTCGTGGAAATCCTCTCTCGAACCATGCCGGGCAGGATACCCGCCGATTTCGGGCGGCGAGAATACAGGTTCTGTCATACTCTGCGCAATGCCGAATCGGCTCCCCCTGTCAAAATTTGATGCCGTCCTGTTTGATGTAGACGGGACGTTG
>CAIKWV010000505.1 GCA_903831165.1 uncultured cyanobacterium | reverse complement strand
GAGTATCCCCAGGGCAAAACCAATCACCCTTTGCATTTGATTGTCGCCTCAATCAAATCCCAGAAGTGTGGCATCAAAGAGCTGTGAAATTTAGAAAAGCCAATGGCATCCGCGGTGGCGATAGAGAGCGAAGTATTTGGTAGTTGCGTTGGGGGAATAAATGTATCAGTAGAGGCGGGGAATAGGGGTGTCGGGCTTTGCTGTGAGTGGAATTACTTGAGGCTCATTTTGGCAGGAAAAGCGGCTCAGGGTTGGCGGTGGAGGTTGGGGATGGTGCCAGGTATCGGAGGGCGTTTGGGGTAGAGTGAGATTGATTGAAGAATTAAAAAGCCCCTGTGGTCGCAGGGGCTTCTGGGGTTAGGCTTTAACAAAAGGCTCACCCACTTCCATCCCAATACTTTGCCGGCTGTTGAAACCCAGCTCCACCCAAATAATACCCGCCAGCCACGCTCTCCAGCTCCTCATCGCTGAGCTCCAGGGTCTGCTTTGCCTGATATTTCAGCCAATCCGCCTTGCTGACATCAAACCCTGCCTCCTTCGCTAAGGCGACAGCAGCATCAAGATCTGCAGCACCTTTGAGCTTCTCCTGAAGCCCCTCATCATCCTTGAGTTTGGCATGCAGGGCAGCGAGTTGCTCTTCTGACATCGCCTGGAGGAGGTGTTGAGAGGTGAATCCTGACATTATAGCCTACAACCCCAAGACCCGTTAGCCGCCCTCAGCACTCCCTCACATAGCCATTCCTGCGGCAACTACGGGCACTACGACGGGTTGGAGGTTGATGGCATCACTGAGTGGCATCCAAGTTTCCTTAAGTTGGCACCAACGATCAAAGGGTGCTCCAAGCGTTATGAGCGTTTCTGCCAGAAGTACCGCCATCACGCCAAAGAAGCCCCAAAGTGCTACTGGGGCTCAAGGATGCTGTAGCGATTGGTTGAGACCAGTTGGAGTAAAAAGACACGAGTATCCCCAGGGCAAAACCAATTACCCTTTGCATTTGATTGTCGCCTCAATCAAATCCCAGAAGTGTGGCATCAAATAGCGGTGAAATTTAGAAAAGCCAATGGCATCCGTGATTGCGACAGGGAGCGAAGTACTGGGTAGTTGTGCTGGGGAGATAGATGGATCAGTAGAGCTCAAGAATAGAGATGGCTTGCTTTGCTGCGGGTGAAAATATTTGAGGTTTGTTTGGGCGGTAAAAGCGGCTAAAATTTTGTGTTGGCGCTGGGAGATGGTGCCAGGCATTAGAGTGCATTTTTGGTGCTTTGGGTATTATTGAAGAAATAACAAGCGCCTGCCGTGAGGTGGGGCTTTGGGTGGGATAGACTCAATCTTATTTGCCAATCTGGATCCCCTCCCCAGGATGAGTCGAATCCAGGCTTGAGACTCGTGGGTACTGAGGGTACCCCCAGCTACACCCTCCAACTCTTCATCGCTGAGCTCAAGGGTCTGTTTTGCCTGATGCTTAAGTCAATCTGCCTTGCAAATCTTTCTCACCTTCCGTCGTAGTTTTGCTTGTAATAACCGACATCGATGCTGTTGTAGCCAAGGCAATTTGTGCCTCCAGCCACACCTTCCAGCTCCTCTTCGCTGAGCTCCAAGGTCTGCTGCGCTTGAGCCTTTCGTGTCTCAGCCTCGCTGAGCGCAAAGCCAGCCTCCCTGGCCAAGGCGACGACGGCATCGCTATCTGCTGCCGCCTTGAGGCGCTCCTGTAGGGCGGTGTCGCCTTGGAGCGCGTCCAGAAAAGCCTTGAGCTGTTCTTCTGACATGGATGATTGGGGCGTTGCGCTTATCGAACTGTAGGGCAGGCCCCAGCCGACGATCGTGTGCTCATCATCCAGGCTTAGGGCTATCGCTGCAGCAGCCCAGCGCTGAGCACCTGGGGCAACCAATCCTGCCCGCTTGCGGCTTCCAGCAGAGCCAGGGCAACGCCTGCCTTACCGGTGTAGAGCCCTGGCAGATTGAGGGATCCGCTGTTGACCGAAAAGAACACATAGCCCCCAGCTGCCTTGGCCTGGGTGATCAATGCCGATTCCGCCTGGGCAACCTCAGCGGCCAGGGGCAGGCCACTGGCCTGGGCATCGAACCTCAGCAGGCTGGTCAGACCCAGTACTCCGCAGCAGAGGTGGGCCGGAACCTCAGCCTTGCCACTCAACGCCGCTACGGCTTCCGTGGTACTGGAGCGGGCAGCTTTCATTTCCTCGTCCATGGCTGGATCGCCCAGCCCTGCTGCCGCAAGTAGATGGCGCCCGAGCAGGATCCCCGGGGCGCCGTGACACCAGGTGTACATGAAGCTGGCGGAGTCGTCGGGGCTGGCTCTGTAATCAGGCCAGTTGCCCTTGGTGCCGTCGAACACCGAGCGCTCGTAGGCGACGGCCCGGTGCGCCGCATCCGCAAAACGGGATTCAGCGCTGTCCTGGGCCAGGCGACCCAGGGCCGCAGCCATGCCCGCCGCACCATGGGAGAAACCCGTGAGCGGCGGCTTGCTTGAGGAGGATGCCTGGGCCTGGGGCCAGCCGCCGCCCTCGAATTGCAGTGCCAGCAGGCGATCACCGCACACCACGGCCATCTCCCGGGCGCGTTCGGTACCTGCCAGAAGCAGCGGGCCGATCAAGCCGGCCACACCACCGATCACATCGATATCTTCATCAGCCAGCAGGCGTTCGGGCCTCAGTTGCCCGATCCAATGGCCGACCAGCTCCTGGGCTTCGGCCAGCCCTGCTCGCTGCAGCAGCTGTAGGGCCAGGAGAGTGCCGCCACTGCCTGAGAGGCCGTACGGCAGATCGCGAACAACGCGATAGAGCTGGTCTTGATCGTTGCGCTCAGCGATGGCCACGATCGCTTCAAAGCAGGCCCAGGCCCGCCGTAGCCATCGCTCTGAACCAGCCATGTCGCCAGCTTGCTGACGATCGAGGGCCAGCCGGGCGAACGTGAGGGCGATGCCGCTGCTGCCGGAATACAACGCGGTGCCAATCAGCCCGAAATGAAACGACTCGCCATCCGCACCGAGATCGATGCCCAACCATTCGGGCCGGCCCTTGTGGTCGCGGATGGCGGCGCTCCAGAGTTCTTCGCCAAGCTGGTACGCCTGTTGGCGGTAGAGATCCGCGCCAAGCTCCTCCGGTGCAGTGCCTTCACGGATCGCCGCCGGTTCTTCTGATCGGGCCGCCGCAGCGGCCGTTGGGCGGATGTGGCGAGCGGCAATGGAACCGCGGATCAACTGAAGCTGGAAGGCGATGTCTGTGGCATCGAGGTGGGCGATCCTGTGGTCGGCGGCCGTTAGGCCGCTGCTCTTGAAGTAGCCGACAATCGGGGCCAGGCCATGCGACAACGGCAGGTCTTCGCCATCGATGGAGTGCTCAAAGAAGGGGATGTCGAGCTGTTCCATCTGCCGGAGCTCGGCTTGGAACATCGGCCAGTGCAGCGGAGTCTCACTGGCCAGCAGATAGCTGCGGCAGAGTTGCTCCAGCTTGAGGCCATGGGCCGCGCCGCTACGCAGGGCGGCGGGTTCGAGCATCTGGCGCTGAATGGTGAAATACACCCGCGTGGCACGGGCCACCAGCCGCCTCGGTTTGCCGCTGAAGCCTTCCAGGCCAGTCAGTAAGAGCGGCCGCAACCGCATCGCCTCCTGCAGTTGCTCCGCAAACCCAGCGCACAGCTGGTCGACAAAGTCGGTGAGGCGCTGGGGCTGCCCCAGGCCCACCGGCAAGCTGGTGGGCAGCTCCGAGGGTTGCTTGCTGCGCCCCGCCATCATTCCGTCGCTGTTGAGCCCCAGCCATCCGGGCTGCTGGCTCTCAGCCGATGGTGGCTGAATGCCCAGGGCACTGATGTCGAAGGCGCGCTTGCGGCCGGCGCCGGCCATCAGCCACTGGGGCAGGAGGCCTGAGCGCAGCACCGAGCTCTGCATGGCGGTTTGCAGGGCTGATAGAGCATCGGCATCGTCGTTGTCATCGCTGCTGAGATTGCGCCAATCGGCTTCCAGCAGGGTTTCGGTGTCGATCAGCACCAGTTGATCAGCGCTGGCGATCAGGTTTTCGTAGTGGCAATCGGTGCAACCGAGCAGGTACATTACCGCCATGAGGCGCCCGGCATTGGTATAGAAAGAGCCCAGCTCTGCATCGCTGGAGCAGAGGCGATGTTCAACGCACTCCATGAAGCCGTAACCCTCGCAGCTCACGATCGTCAGGCAGCGCAGGGGGAGCAGGGTTGAAGCAGCATTGAGCATTTGGAGAAACTGCTGGTAGGCCAGATCCACCTGCATGTCCTTGGGCTTGTAGACCACCTTGCGGCTGCTTTCGTCCGATCCGAACGTGAGAATCGCCACGGCGCGGCCACCGCGGTGGGGATCACTCAGGCCCAACTGGATCGCCTCAAGAGGAACCCCTAGCTCGATGCCAAACGACTGCTGCAGATCAGGGCGGCTCGCGCCCAGGCGCCGCAGCATCTCCTCGCTGCCCTCCAACCAGAGGCCCGTGACCTGGGCCATCAGACGCCCGAGCACGGGGTATCCATCCAGCAACAGGCCATAGCCGCTGCCCAGGAGCTCGTCCACGAAGGCGTCGTAGGCCTCCTGTACCGGCGGTCCCTGGCCATCGCCGCTGGCGCCCAGGTGGGCCAGCAGCATCTGACCGGGGGTGCGCCGCAGGTTGAACAGCTCCCACAGCGCCTGATCGGCGGTACTGCAGAGGCGCACCAGCAGCGCTTCAGCCAGATTAAGCCAGGCCGCAGGCTGCAGCACCAGGCAGGGCTGAAGATCGTGGCAACGCCGCTGCAGCTCTGCGAGGGCCCAGGAGGCTGCAGGCCGCCAGACATGCACGAAAGGCTGCTGCTGGCCTCGGTGCTCCAAAACAGACGCTGACGGATCAGCATCGGCCGAGTCGGCCTCGCGGGCAGCCTGGCAAAGGGCCTCCAGCAGGGATAGCCACGCCGGGGCCCAGGTGGTTCCAGCCCCGCTGGCTCCAATGCCCATGCCGCGGCAGCGGGCGTCAGCCCATCCCACTGCAGCCGTTTGGCAAAGGGTTCGAGCCGGTCCGGCGCCACCACCTTGCGCCAGCT
>CAIKWV010000504.1 GCA_903831165.1 uncultured cyanobacterium | reverse complement strand
GGGGCGCATCCAGTCCGCCCTGGCTGAGCAGTTGCTGCACCAGATAGGTGACGGTGGTCTTGCCGTTGGTGCCGGTGATGCCGATCCAGGGCACATCGCGGCTGGCCTGCCAGGCGATCAACATCTCCCCCTGCACCGGGATGCCCCGGGCGCGCAGCTGCTCCAGCACCGGGTGATCCCAGCGGATGCCGGGGCTCACCACGACGGCCGCCGGTGGCTGCGGCAGGGCCTCAAAGCTGGCCAGGGTCAGGGGGGTGCCCAGCTGGACGGCGATACCCTCAGCCCGCAGCTCCTCGGCCCGGGCCTGAAGTTCGACATTGTCGCGGCTTTCGAGCAGCAGCACGGGCCGCTGCTGATGGCGCAACAGGCGGGCGGCCCCGATGCCGGAACGGCCAAGCCCGATGATCACTGTGGAGCCGACCGCCATCGGGACCGATTCGGCGTGGTCAGCTGGGGTGGGCGAAGCGGCCTGGGAGGGCATCGGATCGCTCAAGGGCTGGAGATGATGAAAACAAGTGGGCGATACTGGAATCGAACCAGTGACTCCTACCGTGTCAAGGTAGTGCTCTACCTCTGAGCTAATCGCCCCTGGGGACGGATCCCTGGGGGTGTGAAAGACAGAATCGAACCTGCTGAGCGAAGTCGCCAGCTGGATCCCTGCCTTCAAGTTCTCAACTTAGCAGTCGGCTCCCTAGTGCCCCCATCCCTGGTCACGCCAGCGGATTGGGAAGCCAGCCAGCAGCAGCCGGGGCTTCCTTCGCCTGCGCTCAGCGGCGCCGCAGGGTCACCCGCCAGCGACCGCGTTGGGTGGGTTCGGTCGCCTCGACCAGCAGTTCACCTCGGCCGGCGAGCTGCACCCGCTGGCCTGGCGCCAGTTCCCGGCTGGGACTGGTCACCGTCTGCCAGTCGATGCGCACGTCTCCGCGCCGGATGCGCTCCACCAGGCGACTGCGGGAGAGGCCAAACCCGGCCGAGCCCACCGCATCGAGCCGCAGGGAGGCCTCCACCGTTGTCAATGTGCGCTCAATCCGCTCCGCCGGCAGCTGCAACTCGTCGATCGGCCGCGCCTCAAAGCGCACCTCGACGCTGCGAACCCGGCCGAGTTGGTCGTGCAGGCGCTGGGCCAGCTCGGCCGAGACGATCGCCTGGGCGCCCCGGTCGCCCCGGATCCAGAGATCGCCCAGCTCGCCGTCCCCGGCGCCCGCGGCCACCAATCCCACGCGGAAGTCCCCGGGCTCGGCCGGATCAAACAGAAAATTGCCGCTGATCTCCAGGCCCCCCAGACCCGCATCGAGGCTTTCAGCGGGCTGGGCCGCCTCGGCGCGTTGCAGCAGCAGCCGGCGGTGCTCCGCCGCTGGATAGCCGCCGGCATTGTCCAGATGCAGGTCGCTGAGGGCCGCAAGCCGTTGCTCGGCCTCCTCCCGCACCGCCGCCGCCAGCAGGGGCGTCCAGCTGGGCTCCCAGGTGCGCAGCGCCGTTTCGGCGGCCTCCAGGACCGGCAGCAGCGCCTGGCGCTGGTTCGATCCCTGCAGCAGTGAATCCAGGGGCTGCACGGTTTCAGTCCTCCCCGAGGCGGATCACGGCCTTGGGGCGGGCCTGCTGCACCAGGGTCCAGGGCACCTCCTGGCCGCTGGCCTGCTCCAGCAGCAACAGCCAGTTGCCCTCTTCCCGCCGGTTGCGCAGAATCCGCAG
>CAIKWV010000503.1 GCA_903831165.1 uncultured cyanobacterium | reverse complement strand
GGCCACGGCGCCCACATTGACCGGCAGCCAGCGGGCCAGGCCCAGGCAGGCCAACGGCGCCTTGAAGAACACCATGGCCAGATAGGCGGGATCCTCGAGCGACAGCAACGGCATCGCATCGAGGCAGCGGAACACCTGCCAGCAGGTGTCATAGAAGCGGCGGATGCCGCTGGCCTCGTGGGGGAAGCGGGCGATCAGGTCGCTTAGAAATTGCCCGTAGTCGCGATCGACGGCGATCTGCAGGCCGCCTGGCAGGTGGTATTCGAGCTGCACCGGATCGGGCACCGTGGCGCAGTGTTCGCCCACATCGGCCAGGGCGCGGGTCAGCAGGTTGGTGTGCCCCTTCTCGCCGAAGCCGAAGATCATCGAGGCGCCCACATCGAAGGTGTAGCCCTCGCGCTTGAAGCTCCCCCCCGAGCCGCCCGGGATCAGATAGCGCTCCAGAACCAGCACCCTGGCCCCCTTGACCGCCAGCTGGGAGGCGGTGACCAGACCGCCGATGCCGGCGCCGATCACGATCACGTCCCAGCGATTCGCATCAGAGTTGACATGGCCTGGGTGGGGGCTGGCGTTCAAGGTTGCAGGCACGGCCAAGGGTTCCATCGCCAGGCAGCTTAGGAATCGACAACCCACAGTTCGGCTGAGGGCACAGATCCCTGGAGTGTCGTGTTCTGGGCCTCCTGCAAGCCAGGTACACAACGGCGTTCCATAGCTCGAAGCCAGCTAAGGCACTATGGCAAACTGGAAGAGGGCGCAGTCGTGGCTGAACGCTCGAAGAACCGCATGGCTAGTAACAGGCCCTAAACTGCCATCGCTTGGTGCGATTCGATGCAACGCACCAGCTACCGTAACAAGTCGATCAAGACAATGGTGGCAAGAGGATTAAGGCCATTGGGTATGGCTCTGGATCGAAGGACACCCCTGGTATCGATTCTGGCTGGATGGGGGGTGGCAGGACTGTTGCCTGGTTTGGTTCTATTCAATCTGCCTCCTGCCTACGCCGCCGCAGAGCCATTACGGGTGGGGGTTGTCGACGCCCAGTTGCCGTGTTCCGATGGCAGAGAGGGGATTTACAAGGGGAGTGCAGTCGATATCTGGCAGGTTCTGGCGCAGAAGCTTGGGGTTGACTACCAGTACGTTTATATTAAGTCGCCCAGCGAAGCGGTGCGGAAATCGGCAGCAGGTGAAATCGATGTGGCTGTTTCTTGCCTGAACATGACGCCCTCGCGGCTTCAGCGGGTCACCTTCGCCGTTCCCTACACCGAGGATGGCCTGACCTTGCTGGCACGTCGAAAGGAGAATGGCTTCATCGAAGTGATCGCGAAACTCTATCGAAATAATGTCATTCTCGAAACGAGCTTTCTGCTGTTTGCGACGGCCCTGGCTGGAGCGATCACCCTCTGGCTGTTATCGAGAAGATTCAGCCACAAGGACATTGTAGGAGACAATAGTCTTCATACCTTCTTCAAGGGGTGGATGATGCTGGTTATCGGGAGCGGTATTTATAAGATGGGTTCCTCCCCGCCCAGTATGACGGTGGTAGCCATCAGCAACTTTGTGCGCACGATCGTGACCGCAATCTTTGTGGCATCTGCAACGAGCCTGATTATGCAGCCTGATCGCGCATCTGATATTTCGGATCGAAATGTGCTGCGATCAGCATTGAAAACTACGGTTGGCGTCGACGCTGGCACGATCAGCCAGGATTGGCTGGAAAAGCAAGCAGATCAGATTCTTCCTGCTACAGAAAAGTTCAGCAGGATCAAGCCGCTCAAGGGCGATGGAGCCATGATTCAGAGCCTTGAGCTGGGCAAGGTCGGCAGCCTGATGGCGGACAGCTCCCGTATCAGTTTTCTGCTGGAAAGCATGGATCATCCAAGGCACTTTCAGCGTTTAGGACGCACTTTCAACATGACACCCCAGAGCTTCATTTTTGGCTCGAGGCTCGACCCAGCCCTGCAACGTCGCCTCAACATTGCGCTTTCAGAGCTTCGTTATGACGGTGTCGTCGATGATGTGCTGAAGCGTTGGCAGTCAGGACAAGGTTCCTGAGCTTCCTGTCTCGATTACACGGTGATGCCTGCCATCAGCCCTTCTGACTGTGAGCCGGTCTCTTCCAGTGCGGCTTTCGCCACGGCCGACTGCAGATCCGCAAGGGCCCGGTCGCGGTAGGCGCCGTAGCGGCGGCGTTTGTCGCGGATGCGCTCGGACAGTTCGGGCAGCAGGCCGAAGTTGGGGGGCATCGGCTGGAAGCGGCCCTTGCCGGAGCTGCTGCTGCCGCAGGGGGCGGTGGCGATGAAGTGGGTCAGGGCGCCGATCATCGTCGTCGTCGGCAGGCTGATCGGCTCCAGTCCCTGGGCCAACCGGGCGGCGTTGGTGCCCGCCAGCCAGCCGCCGGCCACGGCCGCGGCGTAGCCCTCGGTGCCAGTGATCTGGCCCGCCGCCAGCAGGGTGGGGCGGCTGCGGAACTGCAGGCTGGCGTCGAGCAGCTGGGGCGATTCCAGGAAGGTGTTGCGGTGCATCACGCCGAAGCGCACGAACTCGGCGTTCTCCAAGCCCGGAATCAGCCGCAACACCCGCGCCTGTTCGCCCCATTTGAGATTGGTCTGGAAGCCCACCAGGTTCCAGAGGCGGCCGTCCTTGTCCTCCTGGCGCAGTTGCACCACGGCATAGGCGCGCTTGGCGCGGCGCACGTCGCGGTCGTGGACATCACCCCAGCGGGGGTCCCAGAGGCCGATCGGCTTGAGCGGGCCGTAGCGCCTCGTGTCCTCGCCGCGGCGGGCCAGCTCCTCGATCGGCAG
>CAIKWV010000502.1 GCA_903831165.1 uncultured cyanobacterium | reverse complement strand
GTTGTAGCAATCGCCAATTGCTCTGTACGCGGCCAGTTTAACGGGTTTCGATCGCTGAAACAAGTTGCGCTGCAGTCGATCTGGCTTTTTCAGGAGTCCCAATTAGCCTGCTGGAAAACCCAGGATCTCCATCAGCGATCGCTTCGGCCAGAGTCACGATCACCTCCGGACGCGACACATGGCGACAGGTGCTATCTGGATTTCTGCCGATCCTGTCGAGCAGCGAACTCAGTCCTCTTCCACCAGCGCCTCGACACGACCGGATTTGACGGCCTGCACCAAGGCGGCATGATCCCGTTCGGTCTGATCGGCATAGGCCAGGGCGAACTGACCCAGGGCCCGGTCGAACTTGTCGCCCTTGCCGAGATAACCGCTGATCCGGGCGCCATCGCCGGATTTGGCATGGGCGCGGGCCAGGGTCCAGCCGCAGTATTCGCTGTAACGGGAGAGCTGAACGGCTGTCACTGCTTCGAGTGGCAACGACATTTTCATATCGCGCAACTGGCGCACGTAGAAATCACGACCACCGCGTCCGCGCACCCAGCCCAGAAAAATGTCACTGGAGGACTGGGTCAGCCGTTGTCCCATGACCACTCGCTGGCCCTGATTGTCATAGTGACTGGCCTCGGTATAGGGCTCGAGCACGGAACGCCGCACCTCCTTGATCTGCAGGATCAGCGGATGGTTGTCTTCCGAAAAGAACAGGCTGATCAGGCAGCGGGTACCGACGCTGCCGATGCCGACCACTTTGAAGGCCGCATCTTCAAAGCGGTAGCGGTCAAACAGAACGCGGCGCTCATCGGAGAGTGTATGGCGGTAGTCCTCCAGCCCCTCACGCACGATGGCGTCTAAATCTTCGATCGCCGAATGGTATAGAACCGGCGGTTGATCGAGAATGCGATGCCGGCCGCCAACGCTGGTGACAATCTTGGGGAATAGATTGTCGATGACCCGCCCGCGGGCCTTACGGGCCCACTGCTCGCGGAGTTGCTTGGCTTTGGCATCGGGAGCCATGGCAATGATGCTGTCCATGTCCAGTCGGCTGTACCAGACCTCCAGCGGACTCATCGCCGAATACTCACGCAGATGCTGGCGATAGGAGCGCACGCAATCGCGGACGGCGGTTTCAGCGTCATCGTCGGCCAGGCCGATGTCACGACCGGCAATCACCACGCTGGTGACCAGGCGCTTGAGATCCCATTCCCAGGGCGCCGGGTGCGTTTCATCGAAATCGTTGAGATCAAAGACCAGGTTGCGCTCAGGCGTGGCGAACAACCCGAAGTTCAGTAGGTGGCAGTCACCGCAGGCCTGCACCTGCACGCCGATGCTGGGGGTGGCCGCCAGGTCATAGGCCATCAGGGCGGCTGAACCGCGCAGAAAGGTGAACGGACTGCGCAGCATGCGCCCGTAGCGAATCGGAATCAACTCCGGCAATCGATCCTGATTGGACTCCTCCAGCACCGTGATCGGATCACGTCGATCACTGCGGGGCTTCCACGCAGCGTGCTGTTCGCGGGGGATCTGCTGCCGCAGGGATTTGCCGATCGCAATCCGTTCCTGCCGGGCCCGGAACTGGGACTGTGAAGCACCGCGAGGGCTGGTCTGCGGCTGGTCGTTCATCGTGTATCCCTCTTGATGGAGCCTGAGGAGGGCAGCATCCCCCGTTGGTTGGACATCTGGTTCGCTTTGGCCACTATGGCAACAGCTCCAGCCGCTGCCGCAGGAAGCCATCGCCAAGATCAACCGCCATGGCCCAGTTCTCCGCCTCGCTGCGGCCTGAGCTCTTGGTGGGCTTGAAGCTGTGGTCGCCGCTGGGCATCCATTCCAGCTGCACCCGCGGCGAGAGGGCATAGCTCTCCACGTCGTCCCGCTTGCCGAAGCTGTCGCGTTCCCCCTGCAGGACCAGGGTCGGCGTCCGCAGGGCGGCCAGGTGCTCGGTGCGCAGGTTCAGGGGCTTGCCCGGCGGATGGAAGGGATAGCCCAGGCACAGGCAGCCCTCCACCCCATGAGTGGCGGCGAGCTCATCGATGAGCAGGCTGGCCACCCGGCCGCCCAACGATTTGCCGCCGATGAACATCGGTCGTTCCGGCTGGTCCGTCTTCTCCAGCCGCACCTGGTGGCGGAATGCCTCCTGCAGCGCCGGCATCCGATCAGGACCCTGACGGCGGCCCGTCTCGCGCATCCGGGCCATGTAGGGGAACTCGAAGCGCAGCACCCGCCAGCCCCGCTGGGCCAACCCTGTGGCGATCGCCGCCAGGAACGGGCTGTCCATCGGCGCACCGGCCCCATGGGCGAGCAGCACGGTGGCTGGCGCCTCAGCGGGTCCGTCGATCAACCGTGGCGCACAGGGAGGGGATGGCTGGGTCATGGGCCAATGCTGGCGCTCCCGTTGATGTTTGATCCCCTTGGCATGGGGCCGCGTCTGATCACTCCCACTTGTCCTTGGCCTTGGCGGCTTCCTTGGTCTGCCATTGCATGTTGGATGGGGAGTCTGAGCCGCCTCGCTTGAGGGGAACGATGTGGTCGATCACGTAACCGGGGCGGCCGTGGGGGTAACCCGTCTGATGCTTGAAGGTGGTTCGCGCCGAGCTGGAGCGGTGCGAGCAGGAGTAACAGGTACTGCTGCCACGGCGGCGGTGGTAGCCGCCCGAGTGATCACCACTGGAGTGGTGGCTGCTGCCTGCGGAGTGATGGCCCTTGGCCACGGCTGCTGGGGCTACCAGAAGCAATAGCGAGGCCATCAGGAGAATTATCTTGATTCGGTACCTTTTAAGTTCCACTTCGTTCGTAATCGGAGCAGCATCATCCATGGCCTATCCGTGCCAACGGCATTGGCCGTTGGGTTGCCAGTTCATGGTCTGACAAGAAGCATTTGCTGGAGAACCCATCGCGTTGATCGAATCCGCAAACGCAGTCCCCCATCAGCTCGATGCGTGGGCTGGGGCTCTGAGATTCATGGAAGATCAGATCTTCCATGCGAGCCGGATGCAGGGGGCTGCGTTTCTGACTGCGGTGCTTCTGCACGCGTCGGTGGCCGATCTGCGGGAGCAGACCAATGCCTGGCCAGCGTAATCAGGTCGGAGGGAAGCATCACAACAGTCGTGGTGTTGTTTTCTGCTCCGATCTCGGTGAGCATCTGCATGCGCCTCAGCTCAAGCGCTAAGGGGTTCTCGAGGATGGTCTTGGAGGCTTCCGAAAGCTTGATCGATGACTCTTGTTCTGCGGAGGCTTTGATCAGCCGCGCACGCTTTTCGCGAAGTGCTTCCGCTTCCTTGGCCATAGCCCGCTGCATGGCCAAAGGAATCTCGACATCCTTGATCTCAACGCGTTCAATCTCGATCCCCCAGGGATCGGTGATGACGTCAACAATCTCCTGTACCTTGTAGTTAATTTTGTCTCGGCTCTGCAATACATCATCAAGCATGTTCTGGCCAACCACATTGCGGAGTGTGGTGAGGGCCACTTGGTAAACAGCCATCTGATAGTTTTCGACTTGGTTCACGGCCTTTTCGCCATCGAGAATGCGGTAATACAGAACGGCATTCACTTTGATGGTCACGCTGTCGGCCGTGACGGTTTCCTGGGGCTCGATGCTGACCGTTTTTGTTCGCACATCAAGCTGGATCTTTTGATCCACAAACGGAATGGTCCAGTACAGCCCCGGACCCATCACTCCCTTGAGGCGGCCGAGCCGAAAGATAATGCCGCGTTGATATTCCCGGTCTATTTTGATGCCCTTAGCGCCAAATAAGAACAGCAGAATGAATACGAGTCCCGTCAGCGATCCCATGGTGACTCCCCTTGGTCGGATGGACCATCAAGATCCTAGGCCTTTTTGCTGTTAGGTTTTGATTCAAGCCGGCAAGCTTTCTTTCGCTTGACCCCGGTGCTTCAAGCGGTGACGACCAGGGCCGATGACGCCTCTGCCGCCGGCAGGGTGGGATCAACGGGATTGGCATGATGCCCTTGGGGCCCCAATCGGCAGCCATGCCACCGATTGGGGCTCAGCGATCACTTCAGCGGAGCCCAGGCCATGGTGGCGTTGGCCACTTTGCACCAGATCAACACGGACCCACTGGCTTTGATATCCACGCCGGCGGGCAGGGTGTAGCTCTGGGCGCCCTTGTAACTCTTGAGGGGAGCCACCTGGGTGTAGGCGCCAGGAGTGAGGGGGTAGTGGGGAGCGGTGAGCGTTTTCAGCGGGGTTGCTGATTTCAGCAGCACCACCTGCAGCGCGGGAGCTTTCGGGTTGGTGCTGAAGTCGTCGCTGAACACCAGGGTTATTTGTCCGCCTTCGTGTTTCACGGAGACAGTGCCAGTCACGGGGGCTTCCGCAGCCTGCAAGGGAATTGCTTTGCCGTGGGGTGCCGCGGCAATCAGCTGAACAGGTTGGCCCTGTGTCTGCGGGCTGGCTGCCAAGGCGGAGGGAGCGGCGCTGGCCAGGCCCATCACCAGGACCATGGTTGCGGTGGTTTTCAGCATGGCTCGGAAGGAGAGTCGTTGCGACGACAGAGCTGGAACTTTTGAACGTTAGGTCTGTCGCGCTGGCGGCGCACCCGGTCGGCTGGTGGTTTGATGCAGGCCGATGGCAGCCACGATCAGGCCTGCGCCGAGCACCACAGGAGCGCTGATCGGCTCATGCAGCAGCAGGTGGGCTTCTGTCAGGGCCACCACGATCGTGAGCGAGGCCCACAACGTCACGGGTACCACCCCCAACTGCCGATAGGCCGCCATCAGGCTCCACTGGCTGCCCAAGGTGATCAGGGTGGCGTAGCCGGCGATCACACCGGCCACCCACCACAGGCGCAGATAAAAGAAATGGCTCGGTCCAAACAGAATCAGGGCGATCAGGCCAAACAGCACACTGGCGCCCAGGCTGTTCAGCCCCACCGTGAGCCCCACCCCCCAGCCGCGCTGGTCATTGAAGCGGGCCAGCAGGCCACTCGCCACAAAGGCCATCACTCCGACCAATGCCCACAACAACCCGAGGCCATCGCTGCCTCCGGCCTGCGCCATCGCGCCATGGTGGCTCAACAACAATCCGACGCTGAGCACAGCGCAGGTGATCGGAAACGATCGCGGCAAGCGCTCCTGCAGCCACCAATGGGCGCCCAGGGCCGTGAGCGGCACCGTGAGACTGAAGAGCAGGGTTTGCTCCACCACGCCTAGATGATCCAGGGTCAGAAAGAAAGCCACCGGCCCCAGGAAAAATCCCGATAGTCCTTGCAGCGCCAAAAGCAACCGATCCCTGGGCTGCAGTCGGGGCAGGCTGGTGGTGACGCCCCGCCGATCGATCAGCACCATCGCCAGTCCACAGATCAGGCTGGAGAAGAAGAACACATTGCAGAAGCTGATCGCCTCGGGCCCGCCTGCCTTGTGGGTGAGGGATCCTGCCTGCTGCAGGGCCTTGAGCACGGTGCCGTCACTGCCGCGCAGCAGGATGTAGACCGCCAGCAGGGTGGCGCCGGCCTTCACGATCCTTTCTGCCCGGGCTGCCCCTGGGGGGCTGCCGGCGGGCAGACGCGACTGGTCCAGTTGCACTGATCCAGGGTGCTTTTCTGCCAATGGAGCGGGATCTCCAACAGATCACGGGTGCCGGTGATCCCCAGGATCACGAACAACACCGCTGCCAGCACGTTCGCCGTCACATGCAGACGCCGCCAACGCAGTTCCCGCTGAATCTCTGGCCTGGAGCCCAGGGAAAACAGCATCAGCCCCACGACGGCAACGCCGATCCAGTAGTGGGATTGCCAGAACTCCAGTTGGAAGGGGTTGTCGCTGAGGCGGAACACTTCCGGTTGAGCCCCCAGGCTGATCACCCCAGCCCAGGTGATCAGGGCAAAGACCAACCGGATCGCTTTCTCAGTGGCTCGCCAGAGCGTGATCAGAGCAATGACCGTGCCAACCAGCACCAGCAGCAACTGCCCGGCCCTGGCGGCTCCTCCCGGGAACTGGCTCAGGGGCGCAGCGGTGGCAATCACCACCGTGAGCGCCACCAGGACTACAGCCACCACACCAGCGGAGAGCCATCGACCCAGATCGGTGTGTTCTCGCCCTGTGGAGGCGGGCAACTTGGCGCCATCCACCCGCCGCGCCCTGGTCTGGATGCCCAGCCTCATCACAACGCCGATGAGGGGGTAGATCAGCACCACCGCCAAGGCTGGATGCAGGATTGTGAGCCAGTCGATGGCTTCCATGGTGGTTGTTCCGCAGGCCCTATCAGGATTGGTGCTAGGTGAGCTGCAGTCAACCAGGAGGACGGGTTTGTGATGGTGGCAGCCGAGGCGCGGTCCGTTACAGATCGAGGTTCAGGGTGGCCCCTTTGGGTCTGCCGATACAGATCAGGGCTGAGCCACTGGTCACACCTGCCGTGGGTTCACTGATGTAACTCACCTCCCCCTCCAGCACCCGGCAGGCGCAGGTGCCACACACCCCGGAGCGGCAAGAAAACGCTGGCTCTACGCCCTGGGCCTCGGCGAAGGCCAGGAGGGTGTCTTCTGGATCGGTGCTGGCCCAGGTGGCGGTCAGGCCGCTGCGCGCAAACGAGACCTCTGTCGAAGCCGGCGCGGCTTCCGCCATGGCTGATGCTTCCGAGGCTGGTTGGCTGGTTGAAGCGCTGGTGGGTGGCTTGCGGCTGAACATCTCAAAGTGAATGGCCGCTTCAGGGATGCCGGCCTGGCGCAGCTCCGCGATCAAGGCCTGCATGAATGCTGGAGAACCGCAGAGGAAATAGTCGGCGTCCTGATCCACAAGCGATCTGACCAAGGCCCAGTCGACATAGCCCTCGCTTTGGTAGTGACCAGCATCCCCTTCTCCTGGACGGCTGTAGGCGATGTGCCGGTGCAGGTTGGAATGGGCTGCGGCCAGGGACGCGATCTCATCACGGAAGGCATGGAACGGGCCGTTGCGGCAGCCATGCAAAAACCAGATCGGCCGGGGCGATGGTTGGCCAAGGGCCGCCTTGGCCATGGCGATCATCGGCGTGATGCCGACCCCATTGCTGATCAACACAATCGGCTTGGTGGAGTTGGTGTCGAGCACGAAGCTGCCGGCCGGTGGGCGGATCCGCAGGCTGGAACCTGGGACCACATGGTCGTGCAGAAAGTTGGAGGCCAGTCCTGGGGGTACGTTCTGGCCTTTCGGGGCCGGCTCGCGCTTGATCGAGAGGCGGTAGTGGTTGATCGGCTCGCCGTGGTGGGGAAAGTCGGAGAGGGAATAGGTGCGCAGCACCGGCCTGGCTTGGCCTGGGATATGGAGCTCAATCGTGAGGAATTGTCCGGGCTGAAAGGCAGGCAACGGTTCGCCATCGGGCGGCTGAAGCTCAAATGAGCTGATTTCGGCGCTTTCGGCCTGTTTGCGGCTCACCACAAACTCTCGCCAACCGGTCCAGGTGTCGCCAGCAGCCGCTGGCGTTGCGGCGTCCTGGCGGCGGCGGCGGCGGCCGGCGTTGCCCAGCCCCGCATGGAGTAGGCCTGCCAGGCCGCCAAGCACCAACCCGCCTGTGGTGATGCGGAGACTTCTGCCTCGGGCGCTGGCTGGGGCGTTGGCCTGCGGACCCGGCGGCCCGAGAGAACTGACCCCGAAGGCCAGGATCGTGCCCGCGGCCATGCCGGCCACCACCGCGTCCACCCCTTGGCGGATCCAGCCATCAGACCGCTCTGCCACGTTGCCGGCACTCCGCTTGTTGGGACCAACGGTAGCCATGGTTCCGCCATGGGCTCATCGCAGCTCGTGCTGGGTTCTCGGTGCATCCAGCTGGGGATGTTGGTGCGGAATCTGCCTGAGGCAGTGAA
This sequence comes from uncultured cyanobacterium, assembly GCA_903831165.1. Taxonomy (GTDB): domain Bacteria; phylum Cyanobacteriota; class Cyanobacteriia; order PCC-6307; family Cyanobiaceae; genus Cyanobium. Next base: position 2,168 of record CAIKWV010000502.1, on the reverse strand, counting down.
GACGGCCTGCCGTGGTGATGGCCAGAAAGGATGACGGACTACCGCCGTTCAGGTGTCAAACGTCGCCGGCATGACGGCGCTTGCCGATAGCCCTACTCCACCTGCCCCCAGTCCCTTTCATACCAGCGGGGATCCTGGGCCTGAGCTGGGATCAGGATCGGCGAGAGATCGAGCTCATTCACCAGATCGAGCCGAAAAAACATCTGATGCTCATCCGAGAGCCAGTCACTCGGAGCTGGCGGCAGCAGGGAGGATTGTGCAGGCTTCCAGGGACGGAAGGACTTGGGCTGCGGCATGCCCCGTGATCTCAGTCAGAAACGTTGATGTCACTGGGTTCTGGGCAGAGTCAGGGGTGTCTGTGGAGACGCTGATGCGGATCTAGGCGCGACAGGCTAAGAGTGGTGAGCGGTTCGCGCTCAGGAGAGTGGATTCTCGCGAGCGAATCCAGCAGCGATAGACAACGAGACCATGGGCAGAGGCTATTGACTTCGGCTTGAAATCAGAGCGATTGAATCGGATACCACTGAAACGGAGGCCCATGAAACCAGTTGAATCAAGCAGGCGAGTTCGCATCACGATCAAGGCTATGGTCACCCTTAGCAAGATTTACTGCCGCTAGAGGCTGGGCAAAGCTTTTCTGCTTTCTTGACTCTGCATCACATATATTGCAGTAAAAAGAATAGCCTTTTCTAAATGATTGAATGGGCTGAAAGTAATCGCTATTCAGCGGCTTCTCGGTGCCGCAGGCTATGCATTTGCGGGCAAGAGATTGAGTTGCTTTGCCTTGCATTGGAGCTGCCTCATGGGTAATCAATCAGGACAAGTCAATCGCCTATAACTTGATTTGGCCAATGGTCGGCTCTGAAATGGCTGCTGAGCCCAAGTGCTCTGTGCTGTCTGAATGAAGCCTGGGGGCCACTACCTCTCCACCGGTCATGGTGCAGCTGGTCAATCGACATCGGTTCAGGCTCCGACCGGATTCTGGCCGAGTTGCACCAAGGCCAGCTGGATGGCGTGGCGATTGCTGTCGCAACGCATCCGCTGTGCCTGCTGCTGCCAGCGTTGCCAGTGCTCCTGCTGCTGGCGCTCGATTTCACTGCGGAGGATCGGCAGTCGTTCTGACTTCAGGGGACCGGAGCGCTGGCTGAGGCTGCGGCTGAGAACCTGAAGATCATGCAGTTCGCCAAGATGATCCTGGGCCTGACGGAGTTCGGCGATCCAGTCCTTGAGTGGTTGTTGGCACCAACCCTCGAAGTGTTCAAGGGCATAACGGGCCCCCTTGATTCGTTTGCGCAGGGCGTGGAGGGCCTCGGCTGTGGGATCGTCCGTGCTCCAGCCGGGATGCAGAAACAGATCAGCCGTGAACGGGGCGTGCCATTCGTAGAGCCAGGGCAGCAGCGGCATCTGCCCCATGGGGGTGAAGCGGGGTTTGTGTTGCCATTGATGCAGCCGCGCCAGAAGCCTGAGATAACGGGAATGGCACAGGCCTTTCTTCAGGGTCTCAAAGGCTTGCTCCCGATCGCGGCCCAGGCGCTTCATGGCCGTTTCCATGCCGCGCTGCTCGCTTTCAGGAAGACTCGGCAGCAACTGCTCCTCCAGCCTCAGGCGCAGGACATCGAGGTCGCGGCAGAGGCCGGTGCGGCGAGCCACGGCCGCAATCCGGCCACTTTCCACCGACTCCGGCAGCTCCAGAGCCGGGCCGAACTGGCCCAGGGCCGTGCGCAACCGTCGCAGGCTCACCCGCAATTGATGGAGGGATTCCGGGTCGCGATCAGCCAGCACCTCCGGTTGCAACTTCCCCAGCCGCCGAATCTGACGCTGAATCAATGCCAGAGCAAAGGCGCCACTGGTGAGAATTGGCTCGCCTGGGGCGTGCTCCTCCTCGACCGACGCAAGGGGGGGATGCAGAGATGCGGCCATGGCATGCCTCAGGCGCAAAGCTTGCTCCAGCCTAGGTCCAGTGATGGTCGGTGTTCCCCCCGGAGCGATCGGCGCAGGTTGTATGGTTAAGGATTCCCCTTGTTGCCCAGATGAGCTACGCCTTCCCCCACTTCCATCCCAACCCCGGATGGAGCGCTCCTGAATCCACCGCCACCAGCGATGCGCCCAGCGGTAATCTCAATATTTCCATCACCGATACGATCGGCAAACATTGCATTCTCGAGCTC
>CAIKWV010000501.1 GCA_903831165.1 uncultured cyanobacterium | reverse complement strand
GGGGCTAGCGTCAGATTCCTTACCGTTAGCAAGAACACTAACGGAAACCTTTGCCAAAGCGGCTTGCTCAACCTGAATAATCTGGTCTCCAGTAAACACCTTGCCCCGGTCCTGATCTGATTCAATTAATGCAATTTGGTCTAGTGATAGTTTCTCATTAGCCAACAACCTTGCCAACAGCTCTCCTTCGTCCCCAGGCGTATCTGCTCGATTAAGCATGACATCAAGATGGTGCCCAAGTTCCTCTGTCAAAACAAGAATTACTTGATCACTGGTCGCATTTTGCAACCAATCAGCATTCAAAAAGATGTTACCTGTCTCAGCCGAATAGGCAGCCATCGCACCATTCATGGCTGTGGCTGGAAGCAGCGAGATCTCAGGAATTTCCTTGTAGTCCCGATTGGCAAGCTGAGCCACCAGTTGTTTGAGAGCCTGGGGTTCGCCGCTCAACAACAGTGATTCCTGGGCAGCGCTGGTCAATCGACCGCTGGAGGCCCAGTCCGTCAGTTGTTCGTGCCACTGGCCCAGAGACGTAGACAGGAGGAAATACGCTGTGCTGCTAGCCATGAAATGTGAAGAGACTTTGGGATTGATAGGCCGGTCAGTCCGACCAGGTCCTGCTGGAGCACGAGACTGTTCGCCGGCTGAAGGCGTAGCCACTGGTGCAGCAGCAGACGCAGAGGTCGGAGCAAGCAGTCCAGGGTGGAGGGGGTAGGGAGGGGCCGGAACCCCAGGACACTTCTCCTTTGTTTTCAGGCACGGCGCCGTGATTCAGTAGCGGGCATCGCCATGGTGCAACGGGTACGGTCGCCGATTTGCCCGCTCCAGGGGACCACTGCCCCTCCTTTAGAAGGGGACAAAGAAAGTGCTTTTGTTCAGCATCACCTGATTTGCCGCATTGATTACAAATGTTGTGTTATTATTTTTGGGCAGATGTTTCTGGCATGGATCTCTTCTAGGGTGAGGCGATGAATCCAGCCATCGCCGAAATCGTATTCGTAGCGAATCCAGTCTTTGCGGCTCACCAGCAGGTGATCGATCGGTACATTCAGATCATTGATCAACCTGCCTTCCGCCTGCTGCATCAGGTCGATATCCAGCGGATAAGGGTCGCCATAGAGACGCAAACCCTCGGACCGGAGATCCACTATGAAGTGATAGAGATGGGCATCATGCCAGCCCATCGCAAGCTGGACCACCCCATGCAGATCGGGAAGTCTGAGATTGGCGGGGATCAGCACCCGCCGCCAAATGGGTGGTTTGCTGCCCTCCAGCAGCATCTTGATCTGAAACACCTCCCGCTGACCGCGGGGCAGTTCCGCCTGCACCTAGGACCGACCTGACAGCCGGGCAGCCTGCTCATGGTGTCGGGCTTGTGCGCGCCAGGAGCGGATCTCGGTTTCGGTGGGGGGATGGAAGGGCATGGTGTTGGGGTGTGGATGGGCAATCGGCGTTATGGGATTATTGATGATTGGCGCTTGATAGGGCAAGGGAAAGAGAAGAGATTTGAGACTGGGGTTTCAGGGTCTAGGTGTAGAGAATCGGAATAGGATTTATCGAGATTAATTTAAGATTGCGCAACTGAAGGAGAAAAGTTTTTCAGTAGGCAGGAGCGACTGTTGGTGTTGTCCACAGGGATAGGCCATGGAATGAGTATGGTTCCAGGTTGAAAGATAGGCTCTGCCATGCTATTGTTATCGATATTTGACGTAGAGCTGGTAACTTGTTGGCAGACTAGATCTCGCTCTGGAATGCTCACT
>CAIKWV010000500.1 GCA_903831165.1 uncultured cyanobacterium | reverse complement strand
TGCCCAGGATCCTGTGCCGGAGCTGCCTGAAGTCGAAACCGTCAGGCGGGGCCTGGAGCAGCGCACCACCGGCATGACCATCGCCCGGCTGGAGGTCCTGCGAGCGCGCGCCATCGCCGCTCCCCCCGATCCCGACCTGTTCGCCCTCGCCCTGACGGACACCCGCGTCAGCCGCTGGAGGCGGCGCGGCAAGTATCTGCTGGCCGATCTCCAGCACAGCGCCGATGGCGATACCGCCGGCCAGTGGGGGGTGCACCTGCGCATGACCGGCCAGTTCCTCTGGCTGGAGAGCGAGCAGCCCCCCTGTGCCCACACCCGGGTCAGGATCTGGTCAGAACAGGGACCGGAGCTGCGCTTCGTCGACACCCGCAGCTTCGGAGAGATGTGGTGGGTGCCCCCCGGTCGCGCCACCGAATCCGTGATCACGGGGCTGGCCAGGCTGGGCCCGGAACCCTTCAGCGAGGCCTTCGACGCCGACCATCTGCACCAGCGCCTCAGGCGATCAAGCCGCCCGATCAAGACGGCCCTGCTCGACCAGACGCTGGTGGCCGGGGTCGGCAACATCTACGCCGATGAGTCGTTGTTCGCGGCCGGGATCCGACCCCATACCCCCAGCCAGCAGCTCCTGCTGCCGCAGCTGGAAACCCTGCGCCAGGCCCTGGTGGAGGTGCTGCAGACCAGCATCGGCGCCGGCGGCACCACCTTCAGCGACTTCCGCGATCTGACCGGCACCAATGGCAACTATGGCGGTGTGGCCTGGGTCTACCGCCGCTCCGGCCAGCCCTGCCGCCGCTGCGGCACGCCGATCCAGCGCGAGCGCCTGGGAGGACGCAGCAGCCACTGGTGCCCCAGCTGCCAGTCCTGAACCGCCAACCCGCAGACTGAATCCATGAACGCGCAGGTCGACACCGTGCCCGTCAGCGAATTGGCCGACAGCCTCTGCCAGGCGATGGCGGACATCCATCGGCGCGGCTGGTGTGATGGCACCGGCGGCAACTTCAGCTGCGTGATCAGCCGGGACCCGCTGCAGCTGCTGATGGCCCCGAGCGGGGTGGACAAGGGCAGCGTCCAGCCGGCGGATCTGATCCAGGTGGATGGCCGGGGGACCGTGCTGGCAGGCGCCGGCCGCGCCAGCGCCGAAACCGCGTTGCACCTCATGATCGTGGCGGCCACCGGCGCCGGCGCCGTGCTCCACACCCACTCCCAGGCCGCCACGCTGCTGTCGCGCTACGCCATGGCGCTCCATCGCCACGGGCGGCCGGAGCCCGCTGACGACGCGATGGAGGCGGGCTCTGTTCATCAGCTGCTGCTCGAAGGGCTGGAAATGCTCAAGGGACTGGAGGGCATCAGCAGCCACCACCAGCAGATCTCCCTGCCGGTTCTGGCCAACGATCAGGATCTGCAACGCCTCAGCGAGCACGCCCGTCCCCTTCTGCCCGAGGCCCCCTACGGCCTGCTGATCAGTGGGCACGGCCTCTATGCCTGGGGCCGGGATCTCAGCAGCGCCCGCCGCCATCTGGAGATCCTGGAGTTCCTGCTGGAGCAATACTGGCGCCAGCTGCTGCTGGTGGCGGCCACCGGCATCGGAGCCCTGCCATGACCCCGGCGATCAGCCACGTCCTGCTCGACATCGAGGGCACCACCTGCCCGGTGAGTTTCGTCAGCGGCACCCTCTTCCCCTATGCGGCCCGGGAGCTGGGGCCCTTTCTGGCGCGCCATGGCGACGATGCCGAGGTGCGGGTCCTGGTGGAGGCGGTGCTGCAGGGTTGGCAGCAGGATGGCGACCCCCAGGCCCAGCAGCTGCTGGCTGCGGCCCGCGACCTTGGTCTGGTGCTGGCCGCACCCGATTCCGGGGCTGTCGCCACCGGGGGATCCGGCGCCTCTGGACGGGATGCCGCGCTGATCGTTCCCTATCTGCAGTGGTTGATCGCGGTGGATCGCAAGTTCACGCCGCTCAAGGAACTGCAGGGCCTGGTCTGGCGCGAGGGCTATGGCCGCGGCGAGCTGGTCGGCACCCTGTTTGAGGAGGTGCCCGACACCCTGCGGCTGTGGCATCGCCAGGGGCTGGTGCTGGCGGTCTATTCCTCCGGTTCGATCGCCGCCCAGCAGCTGCTCTATGGCCACAGCCAGGCGGGCGATCTGCGCCCCCTGTTCAGCCACTGGTTCGATACCCACAGCGGTGGCAAACACGAGGTGGGCAGTTATCAGCGCATCTGCGAGGCCATGGGCGTCGATCCCCGCCAGGTCTTGTTCCTCAGTGACTCCGAGGCGGAACTGCAGGCGGCCGCCGCGGCCGGGCTCCCGGTGGTCCTCAGCGATCGGGACGCCAAAACAAGCGGGCCGGTGATGCCTGGCCCGAACAACCCCGGGGCAGGGCCGACCACAAGCCCCAGCTGCATCAGCACCCTGTCCCAGCTCAGCCTGGGGCCTTCTCCCTCCAGCAGCTGAGCGCTCCCGCGGACGTCACTCCGCCTGGCCCCGTTACCAGCGGCGGGCGTCCCGTTCCAGGCTCCTCCTTTCAGCCCGACTGACGCGCGGCTTCCTCCAGGCCGGCAGCCAGGCGCTCCAGCCCCTCGGCCAGCACGCCAGCGGAGGTGGCGAAGCAGAGGCGCACATGGCCGGCCGCCCGCTGGCCGAACCAGCGGGGGCTGCCGGGCACCACGGCCAGCCGCTGCCGCTCCAGCAGCTGGGCCACCACCGTTTCGGCGCTGGCGCTGCCCGGCGGCAGCCGCACCCAGGCCACATAGGTGGCCTCCGGCGGAATCGCCTGCACGCCGGGCATGGCCTGCAAAGCCTCCATGGTCTGGTCGCGCCGCTGCCTCAGGTGCGCCTGGAACTCCGCCAGCCAGGCCAGGCCGTCCGGGCTGTAGGCGGCCATGGCGGCCACCTGGCTGAGGGTGCTGACCCCATCGACGGTGGAGGGCTGCTCGCTGCCGGCCAGCAGGCGGGCGGCGGCCTCCGGATCGGCCATGGCCACATACCCCACCCGCAGCCCGGCCAGGCCGAAGGACTTGGAGAAGCCATGCACCACCGCGCCATTGGCGGCCAGCTCCGGTGCCAGGGCCAGCAGGCTGGTGAAGGTCGCCGGTGGGTAGACGATCTCACTCCAGATCTCATCGCTCAACACCTTGATCCCCCGCTCCAGGCAGAAACGCACCAGGGTTTCGAGCTCGTCACGGCGAAAGCAGCGACCCAGGGGATTGTGGGGATTGCACAGGCAGAGCAGACGGGTGCGCGGCGTCAGATAGCGCTCCAGATCGGCAGGATCGAGGGGGGTGAAACGATCGATCGGCCAGGTCACCGGAACCCCGCCAGCGGCCCTGACGCCATGGCCGAACAGGAAATCGACCGGATCGCCGATGATCGCCTCATCGCCCGGTGACAACCAGTGGCGGCAGAGCAGGGCCAGGCCCGCCGCCGCACTGTTGACGGCGATCACCCCAGAGGCGTCCAGGTCGGCGCTGCGCTGCTGGCGCCAGTGGCGGGCCACCGCCTGGCGGAATTCGAAAAGGCCACCCGCGGGTCCGTAGCTGAACACGCCGCTGCTGACGTAGTCGATCAGGGCCTGCCGGATCACCGGTGCCGCCGGGAAATCCGGATCGGCGGCGGTCAGGGGGATCACATCGTCGGGCTGCTCGGCCCAGCGCTGGTTGTGGGCCCGGGCCCGCAGCAACTCCAGGGGGACGGCCTCGTCGCCGAAGCGGCTGGTGGGCTGGGTACTCACAGGGCCAGGGGCACGCGGTGGCCAGCGCTGTTCAGGGGAGCCACGAAATCCCTGGCGATCTGGCGTCCCAGGGACACATAGCGCGGCAGCAGCGGTTGCCGCTGCTGGGCATAGCTCTGCAGGGCAAAGGCCAGGGAGGCCGCGCTGTCGCACCGCAGCAGGGCCTCGGCCAGCAGGGCCCCATCCTCCAGGGCCAGGTTCAAGCCCTGACTGGTGAAGGGCAGCAGGGGGTGGGCCGCGTCGCCGACCAGGGCCAGATTGCCGCGCACCAACCGGGCCGGCGGATCCACATCCCAGGGTTGCCAGAGATGGGCCTGGCCCAGATCCGTTGCAGCGATGGCCCGTTGCAGGGGCAGGGCGAAATGGCCCACATGGCGTCGGAGAAAGTCAGGGATTGCGGCCGGTTGGGGCGGGGCAAAGCGCTCGCCGTCGAACTGCACGAACCAGAGCACCCGCCCCTTGGGCAGCGGGATCAGGCCGGCCGCCAGACCGCCACGCGGGTCGAGCAACTTGAGGAAATCCAAGCCCAGTTCCGCCGCCAGGTCCGGCAGCTCCACGAGGGCCACGATCTCCCGGACCCGGGCCGGGCGCGGCGCCATGGCCACGATGTGCCGGCGGCAGTGGGAGTTGACGCCATCGGCCCCGATGAAGACATCGGCGCTGTGCCGTTGCTGATTGCTGAAATGGGCTGCTTGCACCCACTCCCCCTGCCATTCCAGATCCTGCAGTTCGTGGTCGAAGCGGATCGCGTCCGCGGGCAAAGCCCCCTGCAGGGCCCGCAGCAGGGTCGAGCGATCCACGGCCAGCACCTGCTCCAGGCGATGCTCCCTGATCGGCTGGCCGTTATCGAGGCAGAGCCGGAGGCGATCCAGGGGCTGACCCAGCCCCTGCCCCCGGGGGTCCAAGCCCAACGACTGCAGCGCCTGGAGGCCGCCGGCGAGCAGCAGGAAGCCGAAACCACAGGGTTGGTTGCGTCCATGGCGCTCCCAGACCACCACCTCCAGCTCCCGTTGCCCGCAAGCCAGCTGACCCCGCTGCAGACCCAGGGCCAGGGCCAGGCCGGAGATGCCTCCACCAAGAATCGCTGTGCGCAGAGGGGTCGGCAACGGTGTCGCGGGCAGAAAACGTCGGGGTCCGAAGGAGGGTGATACGAGCACACGCGGTGATCCGCGATGGTCTACACAAACCTGCTCGCCGGCACGGGCTGGGGGAGAGAAGCTGCCGCTACAGCGAACCGGAACGGCCCGCTATCTCGGTGCGCCCACGACGACGGTGGACCAACAGAAGGCCGGGGCTCAGGGGAAAGTGGTTGGTCAACGAGGGAAGGTTTGCAGACCAAGGATGCCGCCTGGATGCAACGTTGTCCTGCAAGAAAGGCGCAAAAAATGGTGAGCTGAGCGGCCTGAGGCCCCTCGAAGCCTGGGGGTCGCTGACGAGAGACTGCGCTGATGCGAAGGGTTGGCGCTGAGCAGGCCCGGCTCCCGCTCAACGTTGCCATGCCAAGCGTTTGCCGGCTCCCCCAGTAAACGAAGCCTTGGTGATGGCCACGGATGGGGAACCCCAGCCTGGGCCGCCATACCCCCGGCAAGATTGGCAACGGCCTCTCCCTGGGATGCTCAGCCCCGGATCCAGCCCGGGGATCCGAGGCCGATCGCGTTGCAACGCCTGCACGGCGAACAGGCCGCTGGCAGCCAGGGCTCTCAGCTTGCCTTCTCAGCCTTCGCTCTGCTCCTGCCTGCCGCCCGGGCCTGTCCAAGGGGTCTTCAGCTCAGTGCCGCCCGGCGGGCCAACCAGAGGCCGAGGCCGATCCAAAGCACCACCAGGGCCAGGCAGAAGGCGGTCCAGGTCGGCAGCCCCCAGCTGTCCACCGCCAGCGGCGCCACCACCGTGATCACCCCACCGGCCAACAGGGGCTGCAGGAGCAGCTGTTTGATCGAGAACGGCGTCAGGGTGCCATTGCGGTCTTCGGGATCGACCATGTTCAGCAGCAGCAGGCCACTGGCGGCCACACCGGTGGCCTGGCCGAACTCGATCAGGCCCCGTTCGAACCAGCTGGACGGCAGGATGCGCGGCGCCAACAGCAGAAACACCGCCAGATTCCAGAGCAGGCCCACCACGGCCAGCACCGTCAGCGGCAACCAGTCCTTCGCCAGCAGCGACAGATCCAGGCAGGCGGTGGCCGCCGTGATCAGCAGGTCGGCCGAGAGGGTGCCGATCCGGTTCTGAATCGGAGCGGAGGCCCAGTGGGCCTGGCCGCTGCGCTCCAGCACCAGCCGCACCAGCAGGGAACCCACCAGCGCCAGCGGGAAGACCGGCAGGGCTTCGATCACCATCGCGAAGCCGCCCCCCAGCCTCTCGGCCAGCAGGCGCAGGCCCTCGAGCATTCCCCAGCCGATCGCCACCGCCACGCCGTTCAGGGCCAGGTTCACGGCCCCCAGGGCAAGCGGTGCCGGCGGCGCAGCAGACGCCGTCGCCGGACGAACGGCCGCGGCCTGTCCGGGCAGGGTTTGCCGAGCCTGAGCCTGCGCAACCAGAGGTCGCGCCGGGGGCGGTCCGGCATTCCGAGCTGTGGCACGGTTCAGCGGCTCCACGGGCTCTGTCCCCGCCCCGGGTGGAGCGAGGGCCGCGGCTGCCGATCCCAGATCAGGCGGCTGGGCAGCCTGCGCTGAAGTGGGCGGCAAATCGCCTGCTGAAGCGGCACCAGCTTCAAACCCGGCCAGCCCATCACTGAGCAACCAGCGCCGGCGCCGGGCCAGCACCACCACCAATCCCCCCACCAACGTGGAGGCCAGCAGGCCGACGGTTGCCATCGCCAGGCCCAGGGCTTCACCGCTCTCCAGGCCCAGGCGCGCATAGGTGGGGCCCATGGCGGCGGCCGAACCATGCCCCCCCTCGAAGGCCACCTCGATCAGGCAGGCCATCACCGCCGGAGCCCCCAGCAGGGGCTGCAGCACCAGCATCACCGCCAGGCCGGCCACCACGTACTGGCCGAAGGCCAGAGTGAGGGCCATCAGCATCTGGGCCGAGAGCGGACGCCACAGTCCCCCCGGCGCCGGCAGCGGTTTTCCCAGCAACAGGCTGGCGAACACCAGGGTCAGCAGGATCAGGGGCAGCTGATCCCAGAGGCTGATCACCGCCGGTGGAATCAGGGGAAGGGCGCCGGTGGGGGCGATCAGCAACCCCAGCGAGCCCGCCAGCAGCGCCTCGGGTATGCCCCAGCGATGCATGCCCAGGAGCTTGCCCAGCAGGCTGCCCACCGCCAGCAGCGCCAACAGCAGCCCCAGGGCCAGGCCGAACAGCGGCAGTGCGCTTCGCAGGGCGTCGATCATCATGGTGGGGAGTCCTCAGGCCCCATCCGCCCGCTTGGGCGGTCATCGCTTTGGCTTCGCTCGGGTTGGGGTTGGGCGCTGCGGGGCGCCTCGAGCAAGAAGTGGTGGCGGAAGAAGGCCTCGGTCGCCTCCAGCACCTGCTGCTGGACAGCGCCGCTACGGAAGCCGTGACCCTCGTCCGGAAACAGATGCAGCTGCACGGGCACGCCCTGCTGGCCCAGGACCAGGGCGAGGCGCTCACTCTGCTCCGGCGGCACCACCCGATCCTCAAGGCCGTGGAACAGGATCACCGGGCGGCGGATGCGCTCGGCCTGCTGCAGCGGGGAGCGGGCCTCATAGGTTTCCCGGGCTGCCGGCCAGGGGCCGATCAGGCCGTCGAAGTCGCGCGCCTCAAAGCGATGGTCACCGCCGGCCAGGGCCGCCAGGTCGGTGACCGGATAGCGGCAGGAGCCGGCCCGGATCGTGTCGTCGTGGCCGAGCGCCGCCAGCACGGTGAAGCCGGCGGCGCTGCCCCCCTCCATGGCGATCCGCTCGGCGCTGGCCTGGCCGGCGGCCACCAGGGAGCGGGCGGCGGCGATGCAGTCGGCCACATCGACCACGCCCCACTGGCCTTGGAGCCGCTCGCGATAGGCCCGCCCGAAACCGGTGGAGCCGCCGTAGTTCACGTCGACCACGCCCCAGCCCCGGCTGGTCCAGAACTGGATCGCCAGGCTCAGGCCGGTGCGGGCCATGGCGGTCGGACCGCTGTGCCCCTTGACCAACAGGGGGGCGTCCGGGTGGGAGCCCCCCGCCGGCGGGTAGTACCAAGCCTGGGTGGGCAGGCCGCCATGGCCCTCGAACCAGAGCTCCTGCGGCAGGCTGATCGCCTCCGGCTCCAGGGGATCGGCCGCGGCCGGCCGGTGCTGCCAGCGACCGCTGCCGGTGTCGAGATCCAGCAGGCCGGGGCCGCGATCGGGGGCGGCGGCCAGGGCCACCAGGCGTCCCGACTCGGCGTCGAGGGCCGCCAGATCGTTGAACGGCAGCTCCAGCGACTGCCAGCGCATCGGGGCCTCGCCGGTCGGGTCCGGTACCAGTGCTCCCAGGTCCCAGCAGCCGTTGCGGCAGGCCGCCGCCAGCAGCTGCCGGCCGTCCCAGACAGTGGTGCGCATGCCGTACACCCACTGGGGCATGGCGAATTCCGCCGCCATCGGTAGCAGGGGCTGCCAGTGGGGCTCGGCCTCGGCAGCCAGGGTTTCGGCCTGGGCAAGCCGCTCCAGGTTCCACCAGCCGCTGCGGTCATTGGCCACCACCAGGTCCGCTCCAGCCCAGAGGGGCTGAAACACCGAGGTCGCCACGGCCTCGCCGGCGGCCGAACCCGCCAGGCGACGGACCTCGACCAGCTGGCCCTGCGGGTCGAAGCGCCCAAGCCACAGCTGGCTGCGCTCCCAGGGCATGCAGGGCTGCTGCCACTCCACCCAGGCCAGGTGGCTGCCGGATGGGCTCAGCGCCGCGTAGCCGACGAAGTCGGCGGGCCCATGGAGCACCTGCGGCTCTCCGCCCGCCAGGGGCACGCTGACCAGCTGGTCGCGGCCATCCAGTTCCATCACGCCGATCCAGCGCTGGTGCCGCTGATCGATCAGGCCATCGGCGAAGGCCCGCGGCTGCGGCGGATCGGCGGGGGACGTCAGCCGCTGCGCCGGCGCCGGCGGGCCAGCCGCGTCCCCTTCCCCGGCCGCCAGATCCAGCCGCCAGAGCTGGCGATCGCCGTCGTCGATGAACACCAGGGTCGTTCCGGCCACCGCGTAGCCGCCGCCGCCGTAGTCATGCACCCGACTGCGCAGATTGCGGCCGGGTGTGAGCTCCTGGGGCGGTCCTGCGCCGGCCAGCATCAACAGGGTGGTGCGGCCCTGTTCCGCCGGGCGCTGCTCCAGCCAGAACAGCCGTCCGCCCTCAAGCCGGGGTTCGCGGAGCGAGGGACTGGCCGCCACCGCCAGGGCTGCGGCCAGGGGCCGGCAGGGTCGCGCCTCGCCCGGACGGGACGTTCTCCCCTGAGGCGTGCTGGCTCCGGGCGCATCGGCCGGGGCGGTCGGAGGCCCATCGCCCTGGCCCATCCGCCGCTCCCCTGGTCCTCCCAACCCTGTCTCCCGGCAGTGACTCCTACAATGATCCCCAACGATTCAGGTGATCCATTGGCGCGTAGCTTCGCCCAACTGGCGCGAAAGGCCGATCAGAGCTTCCGCAGCCTCATGGTGCCGAAGCAGCCCCTCGAGGAGCCCCCCCTGGCCATTCATCGCCTCGGTGATCGGGAGCTCCGCCACGCCACCAAGCGGATCAGCAAGGTGGATGAATCCATCCGGGATCTGGCCCGCGACATGCTGCGCTGCATGTACACCGCCCGCGGCATCGGCCTGGCGGCGCCCCAGGTGGGGGTGCAGAAGCAGCTGCTGGTGATCGATCTCGATTTTGAGGAGGCGGCCAATCCGCCGATCGTGCTGATCAACCCGGAGATCACCGGCGCCGGCGCTTCACTCAACACCTACGAGGAGGGTTGCCTGAGCATCCCCGGCGTCTATCTCGATGTGGTGCGGCCCTCCACCGTCGAGGTGAGCTTCCGCGATGAGTACGGCCGCCCCAGGCGGATCAAGGCCGATGGCCTGCTGGCCCGCTGCATCCAGCACGAGATGGACCATCTCAACGGAGTGTTGTTCGTGGATCGCGTCACCGATGAGCTCAGCCTCAACGAAGGGCTCAAGCAGCAGGGCTTCGAGCGACAGCACGTCCAGTCCATTCGCTGAAAGGTTGCGATGCCGATGAAACCCCTGGCCGGTCTGTTCCTGGCCCTGGCCTGCGTGCTGGGCATCGCCGCCACCGGCTCGGTCTTCGAGCTGGCCTACGGCGAACCCGATCTCGGGATTCAGGTGACCCGCTGGATCCTGGCCGCCAGCCTGCCTGGAACCGTGCTGGCCCTGTTGGTGGCGATCCGCATCAACAGGCCGACACCATCCTGAACGTTCTCAACGGCTGATCGGGCGGGACCGCAGGCCGGTCTGCGATCGGACTCCAGCGGCTGGTGTTAGGACGCGAGGCTGCATACGATTCACCAGGCCGACCCGCCCCCTGAGCCAAGAGAGCGACGTGTTTTCTTCCCTGATTTCCGAGCTGCTGCGCTGCAGGGGCCCCCTCGCCCGGGCTGCTTCGGCCATGACCAGCGCCACGGCTGTCGCCGGTGCCATCGCTGCCCACGGCCCCGTCGCGATTCCAGGCGCCCTGGCCGTTGGCAGCAGCCTGGCCGCCTCTGTCACCCTCTGGCCCCAGGCCGCCACGGCCCAGTCGATGTTTGCGGCGGCCGAACTCGACCCTCAGCGGTTCGTGCTGGTGGCGTCTCCCGTCGGCAGCAGCGGCCGCTATCAGCTGAACATCTACGAACAGGTCAACGGCCGCAAGCCCTGTTTCGCCATCGGCGCCGGCAAGCCGGCGGCGGTCAATCCGCTGCTGGCCACCATTGATTTCACCGGCATCTGCAGCCGTTACATCGACGCCAACGGCTATTCCGTGCGGGTGGGGCCCAGCGACCTGGCGGGCACCTACCGCCTGCTGGTGCGCAGTGAGGCCGGTGACACCCTGCTGGTGGCCTTGCCGACCAAGGCCGGGGCGGGGCCCGAGATGGTGGTGGCCCGAGCCGGCGGAGCCGCCAGCGGTTTCCACAAGCTCGATTTCGAGCCTGGTTGGCGGTTGATGCGCCGTCAGTTCCGCGGTCGCAATCTCGGCCACGTGTATCTGTTCAACGAGGCCTGGCCCGGGGCGGCCAGCCCGAACAGCGCCACCGCTCCGCTGCCGGCAGCGGGAACTCCGGCCAGCAGTGGGGCCGCCACCGCGCCGCGACCTCTCGCTGCCACCGGGGCTGGGGCCGCCAGCACCACGCCTGCCGCTGCAGTGCCGCTGCCAAAGACGCCCATCAAGGCGTCCCCCCTGCCGAAAGCTCCTCCCAGCCTCTGAGGGGGCCGGCCCGCCCACTTGCTAGATTGCCGGAATTGCCACGCCTCAGCAGCACTTCATGACCCAGGTCACCGTCGGCGAAAACGAAGGGATCGAATCCGCTCTGCGTCGCTTCAAGCGCCAGGTGTCCAAGGCCGGCATCTTTGCCGATCTCAAGCGGCTGCGGCACCACGAGACCCCCACCGAGAAGTACAAGCGCAAGGCCCAGCAGCGCCGTCGCCGCCGCTGATCGTTCAGGGGCCAACAGGCTCTCTGGACGGCCAGGCCTGGTCATCCTCGGCCCCGACAGCATCGGGGCTTTTTTTGATGGCGCCCCTTCGCCCGGCTACCTCCACCAAGACCTCCATCCCTGCGGCGCTCAAGGCCGTCTGTCATCTCCGGGTAGCAGCCTGAGCTCGATGGTGGTCAGTTGAAGCTGCGTGATCCAGGGAGCCCGGGAACGCACCCCGGCATCGCTCGATCGGCTCCGGAGCCCGTTGAAAAACTTGCGATCAGCAACCCCTCCGCGGGCTGAAACCTCCCGACCTTCGCGGACCCACTGGTTCAACCCGATTCGGCCTGGGAAGCTCCGGACAACCTGCCGGTCAACCGTTTCGGCGATGACCCTCACGTTCTGAGATCTCGCTCTCACTCCAGGCCAATAACGAGGCCTATTCAGGGCATGTCTGGCCGTCGACGCTGAGTTGCGGAGCATTTTTCAGCCATCGCGTCGGGCACCGCGGCGACTGTCCCGAGGCCATCTGCACACCCTGGAAATAGAGCCGGTGTTTCTTCCCCGGCTCCAGATCATCGGTATTCAGTGAACGCACCACCTTCTTGCCGTTGATCAGATCGCCGGTGTAGACCGTGGCAACCCGGACCTGACGTCCAAGCCCACTGAGCGAGTCTGGCGCTGGCCAGTTCGATGGCACGGCTGCTGGCGCGAAGACCAGCGATGCGGCCCTTGGCCCGCGCCGTGTCGACACCGATCAGCAGGGCGTTGCTGCTCAAGGCCGTGAGCAGCAACGCTGTATGAAAAGTGCCGAGTGTATGGCGCATCGGGGGTTGCTGGAACATCGTCAGGGCCTGAACGGAAGCGTGCGATTTCTCAAGCCTAAGGAAGCCCTGGACAACAAGCTCGTTACCCGCCTCGCTGCTGACTCTGGCAGGGATTTCCCTATCTCCCCGGGAGATAGGGAAGGGTTATCCAGAGTCTCCCTAAGTGTCTCAGGAAAGACCTGCTTCAGCCAGGCTTACCCGCCCGTTAGCGAGCCAGGATTGACGGAGTTGTTCACTGCCAACAGAGCATCATCTGATCACCTGAGGGTGATGGAAGCATCAACCAAGGCTCTCGTTGGCACGACATGAGGTGGATTGTACTGACCAGAAATCCTGGATCCGTTCCAACTCAACAATCAGCCAGGTCAGCCATAGCGGCACCCTGAAGTTTATGGACTTCGAGACTGGCCATCGCTCGCTGCGGCCGGTTCAGCAGCGACAGCGATGCCTTGCCGTGAGGATGTTCAGCGAACTCTTGAACAAGCTCTGGTTGCCCCATCGGCCCGGACCGATGCGGCAACACTCCTGCCCCTGACATGACGGCCGCTGTTCTGTAGAGAGTCGTCCAGAGCGTCCACAACCGTCTCCGCCAACCCCGTCCCGCCGCCCCCGCTCACGTCACCTCCGCCCCCACCAGATCGAAGCTGCGGAACGTGAGGGCTTCGGCGATCGCACCGGCGCCTACCTCGGGCTCTCCCGCCAGATCAGCGATCGTGCGGGCCACCCGCAGCAAGCGCATGCCGCCTCGCGCCGAGAGCCGGCGCTGCTCCATGGCCCGCTCCCACAGCTGGCGGCCCGGTTCCTCCAGGCAGAGCACCTCCGCCAAGGCCTCAGCAGCGATCTGGGCGTTGCAACCACCGCCGGGATTGCGGGCGGCCATGCGGGCTCGGGCCTGGCGGACCCGTGCCGCCACCACCTGGCTGCTTTCAGGCAGTGCCCGGACCGCGCCCTGGGCATCGGCGGCCGAGCGCGGGCGGCTCCTGACGATCCCATCGGCCAGCTCCCGGGCCGGCGGCCGGCGCATCACCACCTGCAGATCGAGCCGATCCAGCAGCGGCCCCGACAACCGGCTCCAGTAGCGACGCCGCAGGCTCTCGCCGCAGCTGCAGCTGCCGTCGGATTCGCCATAGCGACCGCAGGGACAGGGATTGGTGGCGGCCACCAGGGTGATGCGGCAGGGGAAGCGGCAGCGCTGGCGGGTGCGGCTGATCAGCACATCCCCCTCCTCCAGCGGCTGGCGCAGCTGATCGAGCACGTCGCGGCGGAACTCCGCCAGCTCATCGAGGAACAGCACCCCGTGATGGGCCAGGCTCACCTCCCCTGGCATCGGAATCGTGCCGCCGCCGATCAGGGCGGCCCCCGAACAGCTGTGGTGCGGACTGCGGAAGGGGCGCTGGCTGATCAGGTTGCCCCCATCCAGCAGCAGGCCCGCCACCGAGTGCAGCCGGGTCAGCTCCAGCGACTCCAGCGGTTCCAGGGGCGGCAGCAGCCCCGGCAATCGCCTGGCCAGCATCGTCTTGCCACTGCCGGCAGCCCCCACCAGCAACAGGTGATGGCCCCCGGCGGCGGCGATCTCCAGGGCGCGGCGGCCGTGGGGCTGGCCCCGCACATCCACCAGGTCCGGGCCGCCGCCGCACGGGGCCTGGATGCAGGCGGCGGCGGCCCGGGGGACCAGGGCGGGATCCTGCAGCACGGCCATCACCTCAGCCAGATCCCTGGCACCCCAGACCGGCAGCCCTTCCACCAAGGCAGCTTCGGCCGCATTGGCCGCCGGCACCACCAGCCCGCGGGCGTCCGCGGCGCGGGCCGCCATCGCCAGGGCCAGCACGCCGCGGATCGGCCGCAGGCTGCCATCGAGCCCCAGCTCAGCCGCACTCCAGATGCCCTGAATCTGCTCCGGCGCCAACTGGCCACTGGCCACCAACAGCCCGAGGGCGATCGGCAGATCGAAGCTGGGCCCGGCCTTGCGCAGATCCGCCGGGGCCAGGCTCACCACCACCCGGGTCAGCGGCACCTTGAGGCCACTGTTGCGGATGGCGGCCCGCACCCGCTCCCGGGCCTCCTGCACCGCCGCATCCGGCAGGCCCACCAGTTGCAGGCCCGGCAGGCCCGGGGCGATGTCCACCTCCACCGAGACCTCAACAGCCTCCAGCCCCCGCAGGGCCGCTCCGCTGCAACGTGCCAACATCAGGTTTCGGGATCACTGCAAGACCAGTGCCACCGCCTGTCTCACGGCCCGATCCTTCGCCCCGCGTCAGCGACCGTCCCCGCCACCATGTCCAGCGAGTCCAGCGCTGCCCCTGCCGCTTCCAGCGTCTCCGCCAGTGGCGACACGATCTTCGGCCGCATCCTGCGGGGCGAGATTCCCTGTGACGCGGTCTACAGCGACGAGCTCTGCCTGGCCTTCCGCGACGTGGCCCCCCAGGCGCCGGTGCACGTGCTGGTGATCCCGCGCGAACCGATTGCCCAGCTCGCCGAGGCCACACCCGAGCACCAGGCGTTGCTGGGCCATCTGCTGCTGGTGGCCGCCCAGGTGGCCCAGCAGGAGGGATTGAGCAGCTGGCGCACCGTGATCAACAGCGGCGCCGAGGCGGGGCAGACGGTGTTCCATCTGCATGTGCATGTGCTCGGTGGACGCCCTCTGGCCTGGCCGCCGGGCTGAGGCAGCCGGATCCTGCTGGAGCTGACGGAGCACCACCAACCGGACCCGCTGACCACCACCAACCAGGGGCCGATCGCTCCGCCGATGGCCAGCAGGCGGCGCCTTTCATGCCTGGAGGCCGCCCGCAGCCCATGGGAGCGCCC
This sequence comes from uncultured cyanobacterium, assembly GCA_903831165.1. Taxonomy (GTDB): domain Bacteria; phylum Cyanobacteriota; class Cyanobacteriia; order PCC-6307; family Cyanobiaceae; genus Cyanobium. The sequence continues at coordinate 918 of CAIKWV010000500.1, read as the reverse complement.
AGGTTGCCTTGGGGTGGATCGTGCCTGGACGAGACCTTGGTCACGCTCGTCGCCGGCCATCGACTGCTGCGTCAAAGGCCCAGCCGAGGCGGAACGTTCGGACCGGCCGGCTTGCTCAGAGCAGACGGTCGATCGGGATCGATTTCGTTCCTTTGCAGCTGGAGTCCCAATCAAGGGGACGGTTCACCCACCAGGCGGGCATCGCCATCCCGTCCGGGGGATGGGGCATGGGGCTGCGGGAACTGGCGATGAAGCTGGTCCGGAGCCTCCCGAATGCTTGCCGGCAGCGTCAGCGCCCCGATGTGGCTTCGGGAAACGGCCCGCAACCCGTCCCTGACTCCTCGCTACCGCAGCCCGGCGGGGCGAGCGGCGACAATGCCTGGATCCGCCAGGCTCCATGACCCCCTTCAAGGCGTTCCGCGACCAGCTGGGCAAGCTGCAGCGTCTGGCCCAGCCCTATTTCCTGCCGCTGGACAACGGCGCCAGCTCCGGCCAGTTCCTGGTGCTGGTGGTGGCCCTGATCGCCGTGGTGGTGGGCTTCACCCTGCTGCTGCTGACGGCGGCGGTGGCCGCCAGCGGCGCCTGGATTCCGGAACTGCAGGCCCGCTTCCTGCCGGGGGTGCCCCAGCAGGTCGCCGCGATCTGGGCGGGGCCCTGGGGCAAGGTGGTGATGGTGCTGTTCGGCGCCGGTCTGCTCTGCTTCGGGGCCGCGCGCGCCAAGTTGCGCCAGGGGCGTTGGTTGCCCTGGCTGCTGCTGGGGGTGATCACGCTGCTGATTCTGGTGATCAACGGCATCAATGTCGGCATCAGTTATGTCGCCCGCAACATCGAGAATGCCCTGGTGGCCTACAAGGCCGAGGACTTCTGGAAGATCGTGGCGATCTATGCCTTCTGCCTGGTGCTGGCGTTGCCGATCCG
>CAIKWV010000499.1 GCA_903831165.1 uncultured cyanobacterium | reverse complement strand
GTGCCGATGCGGCGATCGCCGCGGCGCTGCTCCATCGCCTGATCGAGCAGGCGGTGGTAGGGCATGGTCACGTGAGCTGTGGAGGCCAGCTTCAGGCCCGCCACATCGATGCCGTAGCCCAGGAGCATGTCCAGCTCCCCGAGCATCACCTTGGGATCGACCACCGTGCCCGAGCCGATCAGGCAGGTGGTGTCCGCGTAGAGGATGCCGGAGGGGATGAGGTGGAGCTTGAGCACCCGATCGTCCACCACGATCGTGTGGCCGGCGTTGACGCCGCCCTGATAGCGGACGACGACGTCGGCGGAACGGCTCAGCAGATCGGTGATCTTGCCCTTCCCTTCGTCACCCCATTGAGCACCGATGACGACAACGTTGGCCAAGGCCACAGCAGCTCGTAGCCGCTTCAGAGCACAACGTGAGAGCCTCTCAGATCAAGGGCCGTTTCGTCAAAAGATCGTGGCCGATTCGGACCTCAGGCGCCGCGAGCAGCACCGCTCTCGGCCATCTTGAGCTCCTTCTCAAGCCGGGCGCGCAGGGCGTCGGGCAGGGGGCGGTTGGCGTAGGCGGTGTAGTAGGCCGCCAGGGAGTTGAGGGCGGTCTGCATGGTGGTGAACGACGCCAGACCGTTGACATCGCGACGGGGGCGGTAACGGGCGACATAGTCCTTGATCAAGCTGCCGGCCTGGGTCTCGGCCTCCTTGCGGCCGGGATCATCCTGGGAAATGGCGATGGTGCTGAGCAGGCTGGTGGCCACGCTGACGGTGTCGTCGACATAGTTGCCGCTAAGGGCGCTGGCGCCGCTGCAGGCGGTGAGGCTGATGCACAGGACCAGTGCCAGGCAGGCCGAGGACAGGGGACGGACAAGGCTGCGGCGCAGGAAAGCGACCATGGCAGATCCAGTGGAGAGGCCTGGATCCTAGGGGCGGCTGCCTGAGACCCCGCAAACGCCCTCACCGACTAGGGGCGTTGCATCCCGGCCCCCCTTTGGGCACTGCATCGGCTGTTCAGGTCCCCAGCCCGTCTCCCATGCGGCCGCGGCCGATCTCCAGCTCCAGGACTTCCCGCACGGCACTGGCGTCCAGCTCACGCTTCGCGCCACCGGCACGGCATACCAGTTCCACCTGGCCGGCCGCCGCACCGCGACCGACCACCACACGCCAGGGGATGCCGATCAGATCGGCATCCTTGAACTTGACCCCAGCCCGCTCGGCGCGGTCATCGAGCAGCACCTCCAGGCCGGCGGCGCTCAACTCGCCATAGAGCGCTTCGGCCAGCTCCACCTGAACCGTCTCCTGGGTGTTGGCGATGACCACGATCACCTCATAGGGGGCGATCGCCACCGGCCAGCAGATGCCGTCGCGGTCATGGTGCTGCTCCACGGCGGCCTGGGCCAGACGCGAGACGCCGATGCCGTAACAGCCCATCCACAGGGCCTCGTCGACGCCGCTCTCATTGGTGAAACGAGCGTCCAGGGCTTCGGAATACTTGCGGCCGAGCTGGAAGATGTGCCCCACTTCAATCCCCCGGGCCGACTGGAGACACTGGTCGGGATCGTGCAGGCAGCGATCTCCGCTCTGGGCGGCGCGCAGATCCAGCGGTTCCGGCCGCAGGGCCAGACCCTTCCAGCTGGCGCCGACGCGGTGACTGTCTGACGCATTGCCACCGCAGACAAAGGCCTCCAGCCCGGCGGCGGTGCTGTCGGCCAAGCGCAGGAAGCTGCGAACCAGGCGGATGGGCGGGGTGCCGGGCAAGGCCGCGCCCCCGGCGGCGCCAGCCTGGCTGGTCGGATCGTGGGCCAGAACCGCATCGGCCAGATCGGGGCCGAGATAGCCGAAACTGATCGCCCCCAGATCCAGGGGTAGCTTCTCGCTGCGCACCAGATCGGCCGTCAACGGATCGATCGACAGCAGGGCGCCATGCTCGGTCGCCAGCTGGGCGCTGACGGCATTGGCGAGCTTCACCTCATTGAGCTGTTGATCCCCCCGCAGGCTGACCAGCAGGGGCTGACGCAGGCCATCGGCGAACCGGGCCAACAGCAACAGCACCTTGACCAGCTGGCTGGCGTCGAAGCCATGGGCCGAACACAGCTGCTCAATCGTGCTCTGGTTCGGGGTGCTCAGCTGTTCCCCGGCTCCAGCGGCCCTTGAACCGCCCGGCAGGGGCACGGCTGCCGGCGGCAGCGAGACCGCCCGCTCCTGGTTGGCGGCGTAGCAGCCATCGGCGCTGGTCAGGATCAGATCTTCGCCGGCTTCAGCGGTGACCATGAATTCCTGGCTGGCGGAGCCGCCGATGGCGCCGCTGTCGGCCTCCACCGCGACAGCCCGCAGGCCGCAACGCTGAAAGATACGCCGATAGGCCTGATCCATGGCGGCATAGGTCTGGCGGAGGGAGTCCTCGTCGGCGTGGAAGGAATAGGCATCCTTCATGATGAATTCCCTGCCCCGCATCAGGCCGAAGCGCGGCCGGATCTCATCGCGGAACTTGGTCTGAATCTGATAGAGGTTCACCGGCAGCTGGCGGTAGGAGCGCAGCAGCTCGGCGGCCAGGGTGGTGATCACCTCCTCATGGGTGGGACCGAGACCGAGCTCCCGGCCCTGACGGTCGGTGAGGTGGAACATGATCCCCTCCCCATCGGTGTAGCCGGCCCAGCGACCGCTGCGCTGCCACAGGTCGGCGGGCTGGAGCTGGGGCAGGAGCGTTTCGAGGGCGCCGGTGGCGTCCATCTCCTGGCGCACGATCGTGGAGATCTTCTGCAGCACCCGCCACAGCAGGGGCAGATAGGCGTAGATGCCCGAGGAGATGCGGCGGATGTAGCCGGCCCTGAGCAGCAGCTTGTGGGAGGTGATCTCCGCCTCCGCGGGGTCATCGCGAAGCGTCACCAGCAGCAGGCGGGAGACGCGCATGGAGGCACCGACAAACACAGGGGCGGACGCTATCACCGACGTCAGGAGCAGGCCTGGCAGGTGTCCCCGTCCAACATTCCGGCTCGAAAACCTCTGCTAGCGTCCCGACCTGATCCAACCTGTCCCACCTCCGTCTCATGCTTCCTTCCGCTGCTCCGACCTTCTCCACGCCGGTCGGCCAGGCAGAGGCAGGGACGGGGGACACCGCAAGCACGGCCGAACTGCTGGCGGGGCTGATCCAGGGCGAGGGCTCCGAAAGCGGTGATGCCCTGATCGGCATCGATGATGTGCAGAAATCCCTGAACCGTTCGCGCGCCTCGGTGTACCGCTACACCAACACCGATCCCCGCAATCTCAATCCCCCCTTCAATCCCCGCAAGCTGAACCCCGAATACCGCAGCGACCAGAAAGAACCGCTGCTGTTCCACCCCAATGAGGTGGCCCGCTTCGCCCGCGATGTCCTCCGCATCAAGGAGGTCACCGTGGAAGTGCTCAACTCCCCCTCCACCGCCACTCAGGAGCT
>CAIKWV010000498.1 GCA_903831165.1 uncultured cyanobacterium | reverse complement strand
CGATAGATCAAATCAAGCCTGGCCAACAAACGCTAGCGGCCGCATTGCTAAGTAGCCCGAAAGCTGCTCCTGAACTCAGGGCAGCGATCCCCTGTACTTCCCGCTGAACTCAAGCAAGGGTGAAATGGGCGGCCCACTGGTTGAACAGAAGGCCGCTGAGGTGGTTCCTTTCTGCCAGGAGGAAGCAGAATTCAGTTCGAGGGATAGAGCTTTTGCTTGAGCTTTTCAGCTAGCTGCGGATTTTTTGATGCCCAATCCTCCAGGCCGCGATCCTTGAGATAGCTGCTCCAGTCCGCTGCCGAGTCGCCGTTACCGCCTAACGGGTCTGCTTTAGTCTCCACGGGCATGGCTAAGGTGTCTGGCAATGTCTTGCTACCAACAGTGGCGGGTGAGCCGGAACCTGCTGATGGCGTTAGCTTCTCGGGTAAGGGAGAGGCAGCAGTGGATGCACTCACCGATTTTCTGAGCTCATCGACAGACCTTGATTGGCCCATACCAAGGCCAGTAAACATCGGCAATTCCATCTTCAATTGGTTGGCCGGTTTGGGGTTGACAAAGCGAAAGCTGATTGTTTGCTTTTTACCGGCTTCGTCATAACCGACAACGTTGAAATATAGATCTGCCGTTTTACCCGCCTTGGAGCCAGCGATGGCACCACCAATCAGGCCGCCCAGTAGGCCGATTGGGCCAAGCAATACGGCGCCGGCAACAGCCCCGGCCGTGCCTGCTCCCAATGCACCCGCTGTTCCACTAGCGGCGTTGTACTCCTCTTGGCCACCGGTAAACCATTGCGCGATCCGGCCCGTCGGCAGGAAACCAGTAGGACTGGACAGACCCGTTGCATCGATGCCAATTGTGCAAGTGCTGGTGCCGCAGATGGCTTCATAACTGGAGGCCATTGCTGGCCCTTGCAGCGCGGCAACCAGCGCCGCGGTTGACAAGACTTTTGAGGCGTTCATGCAGGCCTGGAATCGGGATGACAACTGGAAGCAGCTGGGGTGTGTCCAAAGGACAACCACTAGCCCAGCTCTCCTCGTTTCGAACGCCGCTGCCTGATTCCAGAATCAGCCTATTTTTTGCTAAGGGTCTAGGCCGAATCAGCTAGACGCTTCCGGCATCAAATCCCAGGAACCGGGCCCCAATCGCCCGACAGTTGAAAGGCCGCCCAGACATAGGGGTGGCGCCAACCTGGGATGCTGTGATTGCGAAACTCCCTTTGGGTGGTGGCCAGTGCATCGGCGCGACCTTGGCCAGTCTTCAGTTTTTCGTAGAAGCTCTGCATGAAGGCTGCTGTTGCGGCGTCATCTACCTTCCATAGGCTGAGAAGGCTTGAGCGGGCACCCGCTACGGCAATGGCTCGCTTGAGTCCATAGACCCCTTCTCCGGCCTGAATATCACCCTTGCCTGATTCACAGGCCGAGATGACAACCAGTTCTGTGCCCTTCCAATCGAGCTGGGTAATCTCTAGGGCCGTGAGATAGCCGTCGTCGCCGCGATCACTATTGCTAAGGCCGGCCCCAGTAGCAACCTTGTTCGCCCCCGCCAAAACAATGCCGCTACGCAGCAAGGGGCTTTCACCCTGGAGATTGGCTGTTGGCAGGGAACCCATTGGAGGCAGGCCGCTGTTACTCAAGCTCCTTTTGCCCAATGGGGTGGTGGGTTGATTGGCGAGGAAATAGCCATGGCTGGCGATATGCAAAATCCTCGGTGCGGCTTGCTTCTCAATCGCGGTGGCACTGGCCTGGCTGCCGCTGAGCAGGGTGGCCCCCGTAAGAGCGGCAATGGCCTGGCCTTCTTTGGCAGTACCGGGGAGGGCTGACCATCGCAGGGTGGCTAGATCGGCGGACCGTTGTTGACCGTCAGTGCCAAAGGGCGATTCGACTGGATCCGCCGGCCTGACTGCTGTTACTGACGCGTTGCTGGCCAGTTGATCAAATGCCGGATTGGCCACTACTAAAGCCGCGCTTTTGGCTTGGCTGCGGGGTTGGGCCAGGTCGAGGAGTTCCCGACCCGTGGTGAGCAGCCGCAACTGCAGGGCATCTGCAAGCAGGGCCTTACCGCCAGGTGCGGGCAACGCGGCAAAGGGAATCCGGTTTAGCTCGCCATCGGGCGATACAAACAGGGTTTGAACTCCTGCCAATGCAGGGGCGAGCGGGTCAAGAACCTGCTTGCCGACTTGGCCCCACAATTGATTGGCATCGCTGAGCTGCTCTTGCGTAGCTCTGAGGGCCTGCTGGATCTTCTCCTCGATCACTCCCGCAGGCCCCAGATCGATCGCAGCAACAGAGCCATTGGGCTTGAGGACAAGGGCAAGATAGCGAGGTTTGCCCCAATGTTGAGTTCTTGGCTTCTTGCTATCAAAAGGCTGATAGCGCTGATATTCAACCAAGGCACCTACTGAAGAAAGCGCAGAAGCCACCTGCTGAACTTCAACGATGCGGGGTTTTAGTTCTGGTAGCAGACGGTAAAGTTGAGCTTCTAGTTCCTCTTGCCTGATCTTGAGTGCTTTGCGTTGCTGGGGAGACAAGTTCAGCGAGCTGACTTGCTTATTGATGGCCCTGAGCTGTTCTGCAATCTCCTGTTGCTGGCCTGGTAAAGAGGCCAGTTTAGCCTGACGTTTTTCTATTTCCTCTAGCAGG
>CAIKWV010000497.1 GCA_903831165.1 uncultured cyanobacterium | reverse complement strand
GGCCTGCGCCTGATCTCGATCGCCGATCTGATCCGCTATCGCCTCGACACCGAACGCTTCGTGCGCCGTCAGGCGGAGGCGACGATGCCGAGCGCCTTCGGCTCCTTCCGAGCGATCGGCTATCGCAACGAACTCGACGGCAGCGAACACGTGGCCATCGTCAAGGGCCATCCCGAGCAAGCCAGGGGGCCGGTGCTGGTGCGTGTGCACTCGGAATGCCTGACCGGCGACGCTTTCGGCTCGCTGCGCTGCGACTGCCGCCCCCAGCTGGAGGCTGCCCTGTGCATGATCGAGAAGGCGGGTGAGGGGGTGGTGGTCTATCTGCGCCAGGAGGGCAGGGGCATCGGCCTGATCAACAAGCTCAAGGCCTACGCCCTGCAGGACGGTGGATTGGACACCGTCGAGGCCAATGAACGGCTCGGCTTTGCCGCCGACCTGCGCAACTACGGCGTCGGTGCCCAGATTCTCAGTGATCTGGGGGTGCAGCGGCTGCGGCTGATCACCAACAACCCGCGCAAGATCGCCGGCCTGGGTGGCTATGGCCTCCAAGTCGAAGACCGGGTGCCGCTGGTGATGGATCCCGGCCTCCACAACGCCGGCTATCTGAATGTCAAGCGCATCAAGCTCGGACACCTGATGGAGACCGAGGCCCATGGCCTGACGGCCGTGCTGGCCTGGCATGGCAGCGCCGACCCGGACCAGAGGAGCGCCGCCTTCGAGGCCGTGAGCCGCCTGGCCCAACAGGGGGGGCTGCTGCTGGAGCCGGAACAGGATCCGCGCCTGCTGGCCCTGCTCGATCAACCCGACCTGGCCCTGCTACTGGGCTGCCCCCAGGGCAGGCAGCTTGCGGCGGAGGAACTGGCGGCGGCGGTGCAACGGATGGCGCACCAGCCCTCCACCCGGGTCGTGTCCCTGCTGCTGGCGCCGGATGGCCGGCGGGTGGCCCATCCGAGCGTGAGCCTGGAAGCGGAGGTCCGGCCCCTAGCCGATCTCCAGATTCCTGCCGATCGCTCCTGTCCCAGGCTGGCGGCCCAGAGCGGCGCTTTCCTGATCTGGCGCTGAAGCTGGAGCCGCTGTCCTTACAGCGGCAGCGAGCTAGCGGGAGAATGCCATCGAGGCTTCGGCCGGGCACTCCCTGGGCTGTCCCGCTGACCATGAAGCCGTCAGAGGTTCAGCCCGCCTGACACCATGGCCGGCGCGACCTGCTCCTGGGGCAGACAGCGCAGCAGCGGGAAGGCCTTGAGATCCTGCAGCTGGCGATGCAACAAAAAGTGTTCCCCACACGCGGCCAGCAAGATGTCGAGCTGGGGCAGATCGCCGTTGATGTGATGGCGCAGCAGTTGGCCGTTATCGATCGGCTCAACGGCCGCCGCCTCCGTGCCGTCGGGTAACAGGGGCCGGATCAGCTGCAGGATCTGATCGAGCGCCAGCTGGAACATGAACTCGCTGTCCAGCCAGCGCAAGGACTGATCGACATGGTGCTGGCGATAGGCCTCGAGCTCCTGGCTGTCGAAGCAGAAATGGCGACTGACGTGTCGGTTGCAGCTGGGAACCAGGGCGTAGGCGTGGGCCCACTGGCAGGGAAGGCTGTGTCCCTGGACCACGGTGAACAGCAACACCGGCGGGCCTGCAACGCCAGCGATGCGATGGCAGCGATGCAGGTGGGAGACCTTGACGCCATGGCGCGAGGATCGGCCGTTCAACCCTTCAACGTGCGTCGACGCCCATACTGACCTGCCTGCTCCCGTGCGAGGAGGCTCGAGGTCCGGTCCCGGTGACGCATGACCGCCGATGCGCATCGCTGCGGCTGATTCGGGGCGACATAGTCTCAGAATGCATCATCAATGACAGTCAGACCATCGCCTCAGGGTTGAGTGAATTCGCTGATGCGGCGACCCTCAAGAAAGATGGTCGTCGCATCTCCCTGGAGGGGGTGCTCACGGGTGCAGCCCTGGGCATCATGTTGCTGTACCTCACCGAAGAGGCCTTCGCCTCCGGCCTGAGGCGCCCTGTCGGCGGGCGGCTTGATGATCCGTGGGAGGATGATCCCGGCGGGCTCAAGGCCAGGGCCGGCCGGATCTCGATCCTCCCCCTTGATGAGATCGGGATCAACTTCAACGACCAACGACCGCCGGGCTTCGACGGCGGGCCTGAGATCGCCAAACCCGGGGGGGGCAACGGTGGTGGCGTACGCGGCGGTGCCCGGACGCCACCCCTGCCGCCGCCGTCCACCTCAGCGCCTGTTGGCGCTGACCTTGATAACCAACTACCCAGGAGTGGTGGTGGCGGAGGCGGAGGTGGCGGAGGTGGCGGTGGTGGCGGTGGGGGTGGCGATGTTGTGCCGCCGTCGCCGCCGCCGGGCCCGCCGACGCCCACACCCGAACCGACGCCGGATCCCAGGCCCACGCCTGAACCCGAGCCCTTCGGCCCACCTAGCCCGTCACCGGAGCCACCACCGGGACCGCCACCAACGCCTCCCGGACCACCTCCCCCGAGGCCGGGCGGCCCCCTGCCCCAGCTGGTGCTGGTGGTGGTCCGCACCGACGGCACCGCCAACAGCCGCAGTGTCGATGGCACAGCGACGAGTGCACAGACCGCCGGCCAGGTGGGCATCGCCAACAGCCAGCTGGATCTGGGCGCCCCGAGCAGCCCCAACCTGGAAGTGCTCTCCAGTCGCAGCCTGCAGTCCTTTGGCTTGTCCCAGTTCGATGACTCCGATCTCAACCTGATCGCCGAACACATCGGCCTGCTCAACTCCACCGTTCTCAATGGCGCTGGCAAGGAGGCGCTGATCTTTGACGCCCGGGATCTGCTGGAGCTGGGCTTGCAGTCCTCCGGTCAGGCCACCGCATCCGTGACGTCGCGGACGATCGGCATGCAGAACAGTGAGTTACGCGATCTGGGCGGCCTGGGTCTGCTGGGCATGGAAGGAATCACGCGCCTGAACTTCACCGGGCTGGGCGACAGTGAAACGGCAGCACTCAGCTTCAATTTGCTGACTGAGGCCCTCAAGGACTCCAGCATTGTGCTGGGGATGGATAGCGATACGGTGACCATCAACAGCGGCTATTACAGCCTCGCTGATGAAGTGCAGCCAGACCAGTTTCAGCGGGGCTTGAATTTCAACCTCGGTCAGACGCCAACCAGCCTGCGAGATGGCAGCAACTGGTCGTTCAATCTCAACGCCCAGGCGGTCGGACTGGACAACAGCGTGCTTGATGTGGGTGCAGGCGATGATCGGGTTTCGATCATGACCCGCATCGATCAGAATCTGATCCAGGATCTTGGGAGCCTCTACAACGACCCGTACACCAGGATTCAATTGGACCGGGTTGGCTTGTTCGATTCCAAAGTGTTGATGGGTGCAGGTGATGACCAGTTGCGCATCAATGGCAACGTCATCGATTCGACCATCGATCTCGGCTCTGGCAACAACACGCTCATCCTCGAAGGCAAGGTGCTGGGCACCAGCCGCATCCTGGTGGGTGATGGCTCCAACCGGATCAGCATCAACGCCGGACTGGGTGGCCTGGTGCAGGGCGGCAGCGGCTCCGACCTGTTCAGCCTCAGCAATCTGCAGCTGGCCGGTGAGGTGGATGGTGGCGGTGGCAACGATGCCATCATTGCCGGCGTCGATTCCGGCAACGCGCGGGAGTTGCTCAAGGTGGATGGCATCGATGCCGGAAACTACGGCGGTGTGCGCTTCCGCGATGTTGAAACCTTCGCCCTGGGCGCCGGCAACGACGTGACCCTGCTGAGCCTGGACGGCACCCTCACCGGCCGCCTGCTCGGCGGCGACGGGCTCGACCGTCTGGAGTACAGCAATTGGAAACTACCGGTGACGGTCGATCTCGATCGCGGTGCGGCGACGGGGATCGGCGGCGGTTTCGCCGGCGCCCTCAGCGGTTTTGAGCAGGTGCTGGGCGGCAGCGGCAACGACACGCTGATCAGCTCAGGCCTCTATGCCGGGCTTGATGGCGCCGATGGTGACGATGTGCTGTTCCTGCGCTGGAGCCCCTGGTTGAGCGCAGGCGAAACACCGCTGCAGCTGCGGGGCGGTGCCGGCAACGATCTGTTCGTGATCACGGGGCTGGAGCAGACGCCACCCCAGAGCTGGGACGGCCAGAGCGGGCTGCCGGATCTGGTGGATCTGGATCTGCGAGAAACGCCTGGTGGTGGCATCGGCCTCAGTGACGGCATCGGCTGGCTGCGCGATGTGACCCTGGCTGATGGCAGCGTGCAGCAGCAATTCCAGCGCCTCACCCCGACCGGCGTCGAGGGCATCGGTGATATCCGCCTGTTGCCGATCGCGCCACTGGAGCAGCTGCTGGCCGGCATGAGCAGCGACACGCCCCAACTGGCGATCGCCTGGGATGGCGGCAGCAGTGATGCCAAGTTGCTGTTATTGGGTAGCCAGGGAATCGGCACCAGCCAGCTGATCGCCAATCTGCACAGTTCGATCGGCAGCAGCCTCAACGTATCGAGCGGGTCGACTCCATGAAGCCACCGAAACGGTCGCTGATCAGCGAGATCACCGGCCGGGAACCCATCTGAATCAAGGCCGTCACCGCCATGCCGGGGCGCAGCTTGTAGATGCGACCCTTACGGGACAGTTCACTGGATTGGATCTTGACCAGGAGCGGGAAGGATTCCTGGGGGTTTTGTTGATCGGGCGGCTGGGCATCAGCGCCGATGCGGGCGATGGTGCCCTTGAGGGCACCGTAATCGGTGAAGGGGAAGGAGGTGACACGCACTTCCACCGGCATGCCGACTTCCAGGAAGCCGATGTCGCGGTTGGAGATCGACAGATCAACATCGAGGCGGCTGAAGGGAACGATCTGCAGGGCCATGCGACCAGGGGTGAGGGTTTCGCCCCGCTTGGCGTTGAGATTGAACACCCGACCCGCCACCGGCGCAACCATCCGAGCGAGCAGCAGACGGTCCTTGAGATCGTCAATGCTGCCAGCGACCGCAAGGTATTGCAGCTTGGCGTTGTTGTACTGGGAATAGAGCTGCTTCTGTTCGGCTGCAGGAATCTGCTGCTGTTTCAGCTGGCTCTCCTGCACCCGATGGCGCGCCGATTCCAGCTCTTTTTCGGTGCGGGCGATCGTGCCCCGCAGTTCGGCCATGCGCTCCGCCTGACGATCCAGTTCCAGCTGGGCCATCGCCCCGACGTTCACGAGCCGAACCATCCGGGCGGTGATGTTGTCCTCGATCTGCTGTTTGCGCCGCAACGCCACCAGGTCGGTCATTTGCTGCTGCAGGTTGATCACGCTGCGCTGCTGCTCCTGCACGGCAGCCTTCTGACGTAGCACCACCTCCCGCTGCTCCACCTCCAGTTGACGGCGGGCGCCGGCGCTGTCGGGCGGCAAAGCGGGCAGGCCGAGCCTGAGCGCCAGCAGGTCGGTCTGGCTGCGCCAGAACTGTCGCTGGGTTTCCAGTTGGGCCCGCTGATCGCGCAACGCCTTATCGCGCAGCTCGATCAGGGGTTGGCCGGGATGCACCACCTGATTCTCCTTGACCAGGACCCGGCCTACCGGAGCGGTGAAGGGGGCGGTGATCGTGGTGACGCCACCGGCTGGGCGCAACTTGCCGGTGGCATTGACGGAGGTTTCAATCCGGGCGATCAGGCCGTAGATGATCCCGAAACTGGTCAGGCCGATCAAGCTCCAGACGATGCCCCGGCTCCAGCCCCGGGTGCTGCGGGGCAGGGTGGTGCGCCGGCGACGATGCCCCCTGGGCTGCTGTTCCGGTGGGGAGGGGGGAGGTGAGGGCTGGGGCGGCTCCGCCGCCACCAAGGCATCGACGGGCTCGAGGGCCTCGGGAGGCGGCGCCTTGGAGGAAGGGGTGGAGGACACGGCGGGGAGCCTCAGGTTCCGAGGGCGTAGTTGATCGGCAGGCCGACCTTGGCGATTGGCGGCGTGCCGCTGGAGGACGACGACGAGGAGGAACGGCCCTGCTGGCGGAACAGCACGTAATAGGGTCCACGAGCCGCCATCAATTCGTTGTGGGAGCCCGCCTCCAGCACGGAGCCATTGCCCATGCAGACGATCATGTCGGCATTGACGATCGAGGAAAGACGGTGGGTGATGAACAGCACCGTGCAACCCCGCAGCGCCTGCATCAGGTTTTCACTCACCACCCGTTCAGTCTGGTAATCGAGGGCAGAGGTGGCCTCATCCATGATCAACATACGGGGCTTCTGCAGGATCGTGCGTGCGATTGCAATGCGTTGCCGCTGACCACCGGAGAGCCCGCTGCCCCGTTCGCCCACCTGGGTGGAATAGCCGGCGGGCAGATCCATGATGAAATCATGGGCCGCGGCAATGGTGGCGGCTTCGATGATCTCATCGCTGGTGGCCTCGGGATTGGTGAGGGTGATGTTTTCCTCGACCGAGCCATCGAACAGCACGGTGTCCTGGGGCACGATGCCGATCTGGCGGCGCAGGGAATAAAGCTCGACCTTGGAGATATCGATGCCATCCACCAGCACCGTACCCGCTTCTGCGTTATAAAGCCGAGCCACCAGTTTGGTCAGCGTGCTTTTACCGGAGCCACTGGTGCCGACCACCGCCACGAACTTTCCTTTGGGAATGGTGAGATCAACATCCTTGAGAAGCAATGGAGACGAGTTTTTATAACGAAAGTTAATGTTCTGAAATTCAATTCGCCCCTCAATCGGCGGCATGATGATGCGGTTGGCATTGTCTTCGGGTGCCTCCTGCGGATGGTCGATCACATCACTGAGCCGCTCCAACGACAGGGCTGTTTCCTGCACGGTCTGCCAGATCGAGGTCATGCGCAGCAAGGGACCGGTGACGTAGCCGGAGATGATCCGAAAGGCGATCAGTTCCCCCAGGCTGAGCTGGCCCTGAAGCACCAAGGCCGCCCCACCCCAGATCACCAGCAGGCTCGAGAGCTTGTTGAGGAAGGCACTGAAGGTGTTGGCGGTCGTGCTGAGTAGGGTGTTGTCAAAACCCTCAGCCACAAAGTCGGTGTAAAGATCCTGCCATTTCCAGCGGCTGCGCAGCTCAATGTTCTGGGCCTTGACCGTCATCATGCTGCTCAACACTTCGACCAGATGGCTCTGGGCGCGGGCATTGGCGACCGCCCGGCTCTGAATCTGGGTGCGCACCATCGGCGAGACCGTGAGCGTGAGCACCACCAGCACCGGGATCACGGCCAGGGTGAGCAGCGTGAGCTGCCAGCTGTAGATCACCATGACGACGATATAGAGCAAGGCGAAGATTGCATCAAGAATCGTGGTCAATGCCGTACCGGTCAGGAAGGAGCGAATTTTCTCCAATTCACCGATGCGGCTGCTGACTTCACCGACGGGCCGGCGATCGAAATAGGTGAGCGGCAAGCGCAACAGGTGATCAATGATCTGGGTACCGAGCGCCAGGTCGATGCGGTTGGTGGTGTCAACGAACAGGAAGGTGCGCAGACACAGAAGCAGTCCTTCAAACACAGCGAACACCACCAGCAAGGTGCCGAGCACCCCCAGGGCACTGGGGCTGTTGTTGATGATCACCTTATCAATCACCTGCTGAATCAACAGCGGATTCACCAGGCCGAACAGCTGCACGAAGAAGCTGGCCAGCAACACCTCCAGCAACACGGTGCGATGTTGCTGCAAAGCCGGCAGAAACCAGCGGAAGCCGAATTTCCGCTGGGGGGTGAGGGCGTTGACGCGCAAGGTCAGCACCTCCCCTTCCGATCCCCACTGTTCGGCGAACTCCGCCAGGCTCAGCTCCTGGTTGCCGACAGCCGGAATGCCGAGCACCAGGCCATTGCTGTCGCAGCGATAGATCACCGCCAGGCCGTTTCCCCAGCGCACCATCAAAGGCGATTCCAGGCGCGAGATCGCATCGGTGCTGATCTCCAGCAACTGGGTCTGCAGGCCGATCGATTCGGCCACGGCTCCGGCCAGAGCCAGCGAGGCTTCACCGTGGCGCTTGACCTGGTCGGTAAACACCCGCCGCAGCAGCTCGCGGCGAAAAGGCAGGCCCAGGTGATCGCTGAGCATGCGGAACGCCGAGATCGGTGATTCCAGCGGCCCGACACCGCGATGCCAGGGATAGGAGGACGGCGAGCGCTTGCTCTCATCAGCGGGCGCCTCCTCATCGGGTGGTGGCAGCTCGGGGGCGTCAGCGATGGCGCCCTCTTCCAGCTGCTGGCGATGGTCCTCCCAGCGATCCAGCAGCAGAGCCTCCCAGCCGGGGGGAGCGCCGCCGATCCCCTCGCTGTCCTCAGCGCCAATCGCTTCGCGGGGATCCACCAGTTTTGACAGGGCGGCCCGGTCGATGCCCAGCACCCGCAGCGGCTGCTGGCCGTCGATCGCCTGGCTGGTGGGCAGGGCTGTTCCCAGCGGCAGGCCGCCGGAGGCCACCAGCCACAGCCGCTCGGGCGGAAACGTGGTGGCCAAGAGCTGCTCAGGCGAGAGGGTGGCCGCCCGGGTGCCATCGGCCAGGGCCACGGCCGCCTCCACCACCTCATGGGAGAGGGCGCGCGGATACTCCCGCAGGTGGGCATCCAGCACCGCGAACAGCTCGGAGGGATTGACGCTGTTGCCGATGCGCTGGGCCAGGGGCGGATGGTTGGCCATCTCCTGCCGCAGGGCCGCATGGGGCAGGGCCAAGACCACCAGGTCGGTGGAGGCCAGGATCGTCTCCCAGTTACGACCACTGCTGAGGGTGGTCCAGCCCATCACGGCGCCGGGATCGAGTCGCTGCAGGGTGGCCACGCCCCGGGGCAGGCGGCTGGCCATCACCACCGAGCGGGCGGTGCCCTGCAGCAGAAAGAACATCTGCTGCGGTGCCTGATCGAGGCGACTGATCGGCTGGCCGAGGCTGAAGCGCAGCAACTGCCCTTGGGCGACCAGTCGATCCAGCACATCCGGCGGTTGGTCGGCCAGGAACGGAAAGGACCGCAGCAGTTCAAGCAGCTGGCCAGGATCTGCCATGGCTCAGGAGGACTCCGGTGCGGCCAAAGAAACCGTTGCGGCGTCAGCCCGGGGAGTTGACTCCGGCGCCTGCAAGCCAACAACTGGCGCTGAAGGGTGGTCGCTCTGGGGAGGAGCTTCGGGCTGAACTGGCTCAACCGCCTGCGTGGCAACAGCAGACGACCAGGGATCGTCGATCGGCGCGGGAACGGCTGGCGACGTGGATGCCATCACGGCTGCGCCATCGGGCTGGTCGGGTTCAGCCGCCGGCGTGGCAGCAACTGCAGACGTGGCAGCAGCTGCCGGCACTGGATGGTCGATCGGCGGTGGAGTTTGGGGCGGCGTTGGTTCTGTCGGCGGTGAGGCAACAGCTTCATGAACGCCAACAGCTTGCCCGGCGACACCCGCCGCCTCTGAGGCAACAGTTCGGTCCGCTACGACAGCTTCTTGCACAGCAACAGCTTGCGGCACAGCTACAGACTGCCGCACACCTTCTTCGACCTGCAAAGCACCAGCTGGAGGCACAGCAACAGACTGCGGAGACGGTTGGATCTCTTGTTGGGGCTGGACCCTCACGGCGGCAGCAGGGGGCTGCTCGGACTCGGTGCGTGGTGTCGCCCCAGGATCCGGGGCAGCAACAACCGCTTGGGTCGGCACCGCTGTCGGCGTAGCCACAGGCGCTGGCGCTGCTGCGGGGGCCGGCACCGCCACCGGGAGGGAAGGGGCCGTAGGCCCGGGTTTGATCACCGGCTCCGGATGAGGCGCCGGGGCGGAGCCAGCAGACGCCTCCAGTTCAGCCACAGGCTTCGACTCAGCCACAGGCTCCGTTTCAGCCACCGGCTTCACTTCAGCAACCGGCTTCGCTTCAGCAACCGGCTGCTGCTCAGCCAGCTGCGCCTGTGTAGCCCCTGACTCGGATCCAGCCAGCTGGGCTGGTTCTGGTTCTGGTTCTGGTTCTGGAGCGGAATTCACCACGGGCGGAAGCGCTGCCACAGGTGCCGGTTCAGGCGGTAGCTCAGGGGCAGGGAGCAGGCTCGTGTAGATCGCCTGCAGCTGTTCGTCCAGTGTGGCCTCCAGTTCTCTCTGGAACAGCTCGTTGTACAGCTGCATCCGCGTGGCATCGGTGAGGCTGGCGGGCAACCGGTGCTCCATCTGCACCAACAGCACCCAGTTGTCCACGCGAAAGGGTGGATGCACCTCGCCGACGGTGAGTTTGTCGAGCACACCCCGAATCGTGGCGTGGGGCTGGCTGATCAGCATCGGCCCCACCAGCCCACGGGTGTAGCGCTCTTCGCCCAGCGAATGGGTGCGGGCCAGGCTGCCGAAGTCAGCGTCGTCGTCCAGCAGGCGCAGATACAACTCCTCGGCGGCACCCTGGTTGCGCAGGCGGATCATGCCGTACACCACTTGCTCGAGATCGGCGCGGCGCTCGAGGAAATAAGGCTCAAGCCTGTCCTGATAGGTGTTTTCAATCCATTTCTGTAGCCGGATCTGATTCCAGCGATCTTGCAGCGGCCCCTGAATCAACTCCGGCAGGCTGGCGATCCAGTCGCCCCGCAGGCTGGCGGGGGGATCGCCGGGTACCCCCTCCCAGAGGCGGGTGAGGACGAGGGGTTCTTCTTCGGCACTGAAGGTGACCGAGTCGCGCAGACGCTGCAGCAGCAGATCCGAGGCGGTCTGGCGCAGGATGCCCCGCTGCAACAACAGCTCCGCGATCGGTTGACGGGAGATCGCGGCCACCGCCTCGCGGAGATCCGCAGGCAGCTGATCGGCAGGCAGCATCAGGCGCTGACCGAACCAGCCACGGACTGGGCGCGACTGTCAACCTGGGAGTTGACACGGGAGTCAAGGGCACCGACACCGGCGATCAAGATCGAGGCATTGCCGATGCCCGTGCTGTCGTTGCTGAGGGAGGAACTGGCGGAGCCGTTCACGGAGATGCTCTGGGAGAAGGAACTCTGCTGCGCGAGGGCGGCAATCTTGCCGTTCTCAGCAAAGCTTACGGGCAGCGCACTGGCAACCGAACTGAACAGACCGTTCACCGTGGTGCTGCCTGTGCTGGTGGCATCGAGTTCGACACTCTGGGCCAGCAGGCTGGCGCGGCCGATGGCTGAAGCATCAATGCGGCTGAGGTCCGCACCAGCGGTGAGCGCCATGTCCTTGATGCCGAAGATATCCACCGAACCGAGGCCGCTGACGTCGCTGAGGCTGACACTGGCGGCGCCATCGACGGCAGTGGCCTTGAGCTGCAGAGTGACATTGGCACTGCCGGCGATGTCGCCCTGGGCGGCACCGGCCTGCAGGCTGGAGAAGCTGGTGCTGACGGTGTCGTAGCTGCCAAGGATGCCGATCGCCGTGCTGGCGGCCTGGGCCGTGGCATCGCCGCTGGCGGCGCTGATCGCCCCAACCAGCAGCGGAGCCGCCACCGAGCCGATCACGGCCGAGGCCGTGATGTCACCCTTCTGGCCGATGGTGGCGCTGAAGCCGGCATCAAGGGCCTCAAGGCCAGTGGCCTGCAGGGTCGCCAGGGCGTCGCTATCACCCAGCACGGCGCTGGCGGTGCTGCGTCCGGAGAGGCTGGCACTGGAAAGCACATCACCTGCAGCAGCAATGCTGATGTCCTGGTTGGCGGCGCTGGCGGTAAGACCGGTGGCACTGACATTGAGGTTGGCCAGGCTGTTGTCGAGCAGGGCGTTGTCGCCAGTGGTGCTGGCATCGACCACCGCAGCGATGGTGGCGCGGCTGTTGACCGTGCCATCGCTACCGGCCGTGATCGCGGTGTCGCGGATGCCCTCGACCAACAGACCGGCGCTGGCGGTGGCATCGCTGGCCACGTTGCGGCTGAGGGCATTGAGAACGCCGTCGGCAAAGGCCGTGATCGTCGAGCTGGCACCCGAGAGCAGGGACATCAAGCCGCTGCGACCAAGACCACTGCCATCGACCGCATTGAGCTGGGCCAGGTCGAGAGCCGCGGGGTCAGCCAGGGTGATGCCGGCCTGACGGCTGCCGGCAAAGGCGGTGGATTCGGAGGGCAGGATCACACTCAGGCCCCCGCCGGCGACGGGAGTCAGGGTGGCGACGGTGTAGGCCGCGCCAGGCAGGGCCGGAGGCTCCAGCAACTGGAAGCGATCGGAATCCACCAGCTGATCGGCCAGACCACTGGTGTCATCGGTCAGGTCGATGGCGGGCCCACCGGGCGCCGTGGCCAGCTGGAAGGTGCTGCCACCGCCTTTGACGTAATAGGTGGTACCCAGCTCAAGGCCGT
>CAIKWV010000496.1 GCA_903831165.1 uncultured cyanobacterium | reverse complement strand
GGGGCATGCAGTACATGCAGGCCAGCCGACTGCGCTACAGCCTGCTGGAGGGCAGGGGCGAACTGGATGACGTCTACGGCGTGCTCGATCTCGACGGCAGCGCCACCGACTTCGACCTGGCCTCGATGCCCTCGGTGCCGCTGACGCCGGCGGAACCGATCTCCTGCCCGCCGGTGGTGCCGGCCCCTCCCCAGTGGCATCCCTATCCCTGGGCGGTGACGGCCTGGGCGGGCCAGATGTTCGCCGCCAACTTCGGTGACACCTTCATCTTCAAGGGCCGGCTACGGCCCGAATACCTCACAGGCCTGGGCCTGCAACGCCGCCTGATCGATGCCGGCCCCCTGGCTCTTGAGATCGACGCCAACCTGCTGGGCCACCGCGCCGACCAGCAGCCCGGCGGCCCCTATAACCAGGCGGTGCCCTATGCCGATACGCCGTCCCAGACTTTCGCCGACGCGACCATTGGCCTGGGCGGGAGGTTGTGGCTGCAGCCCTGGCTGAACATCTATTTCGTCGAAGGCGTCAGCCTGCTGAGCCAACCCAGCAACTACGAAAAGACCTTCCGCCAGAACTACACCTCCTTTCTCAACTACCTGGCCTTCGAGGTCGAAGCCCTGGTGACGCCGCAGTGGTCGGCAGTCGGCCGCATCCATCACCGTTCCGGGGCCTATGGCCTGTACAGCGGTGTCAGTGAAGGCAGCAACGCCTACCTGCTGGGCCTGCGCTATCGCTGGGGCCAGTCCAAACCGATCGTGCCGCCGCTGGAGCTACCGCCTGCCCAGGGTTGCCCTGGGGCACCGGAACCCGGCAACGAGCAGCCGGAATCCTTGGCGCAACAACTCCAGGTGGTGACCATGGGACCCAAGCGCCTGGCCCAAGCGACACCAGCCGCGACCACACCAGCAGCCAGCGGCACCGGCACAAGCCAGCCGTCGGGCAGCCGCCAGAACGTCTGGGCCGTGGCCCGAGAGCAGGAACGGCAACGGCGGGCGGCGATCGCAGCCCTCGATCAGCGCGTCACCGATGTCCAGTTCCAGCAAAGCCTGGTGGCCGAGCGACGCCGGGGCTTTCCCAATGCCTCCCTGTCCACCGACGCCGCCAACAACTACGGCGGCATCCGGCCCAGCCAGCTGAGCAGTCTGTCCACCTCCAGCAACAAGCAGCTGGTGCGCGGCAGCATCAGCCGCTGGCGCTTCCAGGCCCGCCGCCTGCAGATCACCCCCACCACCCTCAGCGGTGATCGGGTCGGCTTCAGCAACGATCCGTTCACCCCTGCCCAGTCCTGGCTGGATTCAGAGGACGTGGTGGCCACCCTCCAGCCCAATGGCGACACGGTGATCAAGGCCGCTCGCAACCACCTGCGGCTGGAGGATCGGCTGCCGATCTCGGTGACCCGCAGCACCACGATCAAGAAACAGGAGGAGGTCGATAACCGCCTGGTCTTCAGCTACGACAAGGATGATCGGGATGGTTACTACACGGGCTACAAGATCCCGATCGCCTTCGGCGCCGAGGGCAGCACGCGGCTGGTGATCGAACCGCAGTTCCTGGTCCAGCGGGCTATTAACGGCAGCACCGAGGTCTACCCCTTGCCCGGCCAGCCGGTGCAATCATCCGGCGTCTACCAACCGGCCACCACCAGCGACCTGTTCGGCCTGCAGGCCAAGTTGACGGGGCCGCTGCTGGGCTTCAACAGCTCCGCCCAGCTGGAGATGTCCACCTTCAACCCGGAAAACATCCCCGACGGCACCCGCAGCTGGGGCGATCTGTCGCGCAACATCCATGTGCCGCTGCTGGGGGACGCCACCGCCCGGCTGTTCGGGGCCTACCGCTTCCGCACCTGGAACGGCACGCTCGGGCAACAGGACGTCTACACGGCCTACGGCCTTTCCTTTGACGACACCGGTGTGCTGCCCAGCTGGGGCCGGTTGAGCAGCAACTATTACTGGCGAGCCGGCATCGGCAACTATCAGAGCAACCCTTACCAGAGCACCAATCTCAGCGACCTGTGGCGGGCCAATGCGATCGGCTCCCTCAACCTCAGCTACAACCTCTGGACCGGCAAACCGGCCGCACTCACCGTCGATAAAGCCTTCCTGAACACGGCCCAACCGGTGATCCCCGGCCTGAGCATCAACGCCAACA
The DNA here is from genome assembly GCA_903831165.1 of uncultured cyanobacterium. GTDB lineage: Bacteria > Cyanobacteriota > Cyanobacteriia > PCC-6307 > Cyanobiaceae > Cyanobium. The sequence continues at coordinate 1,781 of CAIKWV010000496.1, read as the reverse complement.
TTCTTGGCACCATGGCTTACTACGGCGATGGAACCAACCAGAACACCATCGGCCTTTCCGGTGGCCCGACCCTCACCCTGGGCCATTTCGTGAAGCCCTTCCTCGACTTCACCCAGCTGACCGTTACCGGCGGCGGCACGCTCAAGCAGGGCATCAGCCCCCTGAGCTTTGATCGGGCGGTGGATCTCAACACCCTCGGCATCGGCCTGACCCAGCAGCTGGTGGGTCCCCTGGTCTTCAGCGGCGGCATCGGTTTAAACGTCGACCCCAATTCGGCCAACTACGGCGAAGTCACCGGCTCCTACATCGAGCTGCGCTGGCAGCGGCGCTCCTATGAAATCGGCTTCTTCTACAGCCCCTACGACGGACTGGGTGGCGTGAGAATCAAACTCAACGACTTCAACTTCAAGGGCACCGGTCGCCCCTTCATCCCCTACACCTACAACCCCAGCCAGGAGATCCTGAACCGCCCCTTCTGATCAGCTGCAGGCCCGATCCAGACCGCGACCCGATCGTCCCTGGGAATCCGAGCGGTTCAGAGAACAGGGGCCGCAAAGCCCTGCAGATAGGGGAGCCTGGCGGCGGTCCGGCTCAGGTCGGCGTCGTTGGCGACCAGCTGGCCCGTGCCATCCCACTGGCCACTCACCAACATGCGATGGGGGCCCGGGGCCAGGGTCAGGCTCCAGCTGCGCTCGCCGGCAGCGGCGGCACTACCCAACAGGCGCAGTTGGAGAGCCTCCAGATCGACCATCAACTGGGCGGCCCGATCGGCGGCAATGGCCTGCTGCAGGGCCAGGGCATCGTCATGGCTGGCCGTGAGGCAGGGGATGCCCATCGCCAGACAGTTGCCGAAAAAGATCTCGGAGAAGCTCTCGCCGATCACGGCCCGGATGCCCCAGCGCATCAGCGCCTGGGGGGCGTGCTCCCGGCTGGAGCCACAGCCGAAGTTGCGGTTGACCACCAGGATCGTGGCCTGTTGATGCTCGGGGTGATCAAAGGGGTGGGCGCCAGCCAGCTCGACCCGGTCATCGGCAAAGGCGCCGGCAGCCAGACCCTCGAAGCTGACGCACTTAAGGAAGCGGGCCGGAATGATCCGGTCGGTGTCGATGTCGTCGCCGACCACCGCCACCGCCTGCCCCTCCAGGCGGCGCACCGATCCGAAGGGGAAGGGAGCCGGGTTCAGCCGCTGGGGCGCGGGGATGGCGCTGGGGCTTGAGGCGGAGCTCATCGGAGATCGGGAAGGGGAACGGGTGCGGCAGCGCCAATCGACTGCCGGCTGAGTGGGGCGCGGACTCAGCCCGGGGGGGCCGCAACGGCCGGCTGGCTGGCGCCGGCAGCCAGGGGCGGCTCCAGCAGATCCCGCACATCGGTGACATGCCCGCAGACCGCGGCGGCGGCCACCATCGCCGGGCTCATCAGCAGGGTGCGGCCACTGGCGGAGCCCTGGCGACCCTTGAAGTTGCGGTTGGAGGAACTGGCGCTGATCTGGCGGCCCTCGAGCCGGTCCGGGTTCATCGCCAGGCACATCGAACAGCCCGGTTCACGCCACTCGAAACCGGCGGCGCGAAACAGGGCATCGAGGCCCTCGGCCTCGGCGGCGGCCGCCACCTGCTCAGAGCCCGGCACCACGAACGCCTTGATGCCGGGAGCCACCTGGCGGCCCCGGGCCACCACGGCCGCGGCCCGCAGATCGCTGAGGCGGCCGTTGGTGCAGCTGCCGATGAAGCAGACATCGACCGGTGTCCCGGCAATCGGCGCCCCGGGCTGCAGATCCATGTAGC
>CAIKWV010000495.1 GCA_903831165.1 uncultured cyanobacterium | reverse complement strand
GTACGCCCCTGGAAGTCCTCCAGCAATGGAAGGCGGCCTGATCACCCCAACAGCTCTCATAAGGACTGGAGCAACAAGGGGGGTCACGTCACTGCAGCTGCTGGGGTGAAATCAAGACTGCCCGATCGTGATCGAGGTTCAGCTTCCGTGTGAGGGCGGACAAGAAGCTCTCCACCACGGCGTTGTGCCAACAGCAGCCCTTGGCGGACCTGCTCCAAGCCCGTTGGGCCGATCCCAACAGCCGTTGCTGGCGGGCTTGCTGTCGCTGCTCCACCGCCTGCTCACACAGGGCACCAGGGTCAGCCGCGCGTCCTCCTGTGCATGGGGCCTTGCGATGGATCCGTCGGCGGCAAAGGAGCGGCGCCGATCACCGCTGCGACGGGGCGGCGCTGGGCTTCGGATCCAGCAGGGATTGCAGCTGGTGCTCATTCAAGCCCTCGCCGCGGCAGCACGTGCCAAGCGCATCGGCCACAGCAGGGCGCTCCGGAGGGCGTGAGGGAGTCGTGATGAGTTGGCGTTGGTTCCAGCCGATTGCTGCGCTCCTTGGGGTGGTTACCGTTGTGGGTAAGGCTGCCACCCTGGCTCAGAGGGCGGTGCCTGCTTGGAGCAGCATGGCTGGCTGCCCATGGAGCTGGTTCAGGACGAACAGCTGTAGTGGGACACGCCACCGGCATTGAAGAATTCCCGAGGCTTGAGACGGTCGTAGGTCATCTCCAGCTCCGCAGATTGCTCATCGTAGGGATGGCTGAACACCTGCTGCAACTCCTGGATCAGGGTGTAGTCACCTTGCTCAGCCTGTTGATAGGCGGGTGCGATCAGCCACTCGCGCCAGGTGACCTTGGGGTTGGTGCGTTTCATCGCTGCGGATGTCTTGTGGATGTCGCCGGCTTCGCTGATGCGTGCCCGCCAGCGTTGCAGCCAGCTTTGCCATTGCGCATCACGTTGCTCTGAGCTGGGCAGGTAGAAGCTCGCTTTCAAGTCTGAGAGTTGCTCTGGAATGGCAGATAGCCGGCGGAAGAAGATCGTGTAGTCCACCTTGGTGAGATCCATCAGCTCCAGCAGCTCATTCACCAGTGCAGCGTCATAGGTGATCAGGCCGAGTTTCCTGGTCCACATGGCCTCAAGCTCCCGCTGCATCGCCTCAGCAAAGCCCTCGCGGATCTGATCGAGCTGCGCCAGGGCTTCCGTTTGACCTGCCAGCAGCAGCCTGATGGCTGCCCAGAACATCTGATAGTTGGCTTCGGCCGCCATCGGTTGGTTGAAGAACGAGAAATGTTCACCGCCGCCGGTCCAGGGCTGAAACCTCGGGTCAAACAGTTCGCAGAATCCGAAGGGGCCGTAGTCGAGGGTGAAGCCAGCAGCGGCGCAGTTGTCGCTGTTGAAATTGCCCTGGCAGTAGCCAACGCGCATCCAGTCAGCCACCAGCGCTGTCAGCCGCCCGCGAAACAAACCGGCCAGCGCAACCAGCTGATCGCTGAAATCCAGGCTCGGATCAATCTCCGGCCGGTAGTTCCGCTCGATCAGGTGAGCCACGATCATCTGCAGCTCGTTCAGCGCAGCCGGATGAGCCGCGCGTCGGGCGCGACGGGCAAACAGCTCCAGCTGGCCCACCCGCAGAAAGGAGGGCGCCACCCGGGTGGTGATCGCCGCCAAGTTGTCCACCAAGATGTCGGGATCCAACGACCTGGAATTCGGCGCATACCAGGGCCTGCGTACGGTTTCGGACCGGGACACATACAGCGTCAACGAGCGTGAACTGGGAACTCCCAAGGCGTGCATGAACTCCTGCGCCAGAAACTCGCGCACGCTGGAGCGCAGCACGGCCCGACCATCGGCGCCGCGGCAGTAGGGCGTCGGGCCACCGCCTTTGAGTTGTAGTTCCCAACGCTGACCGTTGAACAGGCCTTCGAACACCGAAATCGCCCGGCCATCGCCATAGCCATTACCGGTTCCAAACGGGCACTGCTGATTATATTCGGAGCCATAGATCGACAGCGCATAGCCGGTGGCCCAGCCGAACGGTCGCATCGGCTCGATCGCCACGCTGATGTCGCCGGAGAACAGACGACGGAACTGGTCGTCATCAACCAGCGCATCACTCAGGCCCAGGTCGTTGAACAAGGTTCTGCTGTGGGCGACATAGTCCGGCGCTGGCAGCGGCGTCGGCGTGACGGGCACGTAATGACCGGAGAACACCTGGCGGGGTTGGTGATCCTGGCCATCGCCGCTCGCCTGAGGATCGGCATGCAGGTCATCCAGCAGCGAATAGTCGGCCCGTTCCGCAAACGCCGCGAAGCTGGTCGTGGTCGGTGATTCAAACGCGCTGGCGGTGCCTGGCATGGGGCCGATCGTCACGGGTCTCTCGGGTTCGGGGCGTGCCGGGGCCTGGGCCTGGGGCTGAGGTCATCATGCCTGCCTTTGGGGTGCCCCCGATTCGGTTGACAACAGCCAGGCGGAACCATTCCCGATCGCCCTGCAGAGCTGGCCTCCCCTGGCGCCTGAGTGGGGCTGCCGCAGCGCCGCCGAGAAGGATGGCCAGAACATGCTTCACGGTCAGAACGTTCGTTGGTGCTGGACTTGGGGGTGATTCGGATTGCTCGATGGCCGCACCCAACGGCGAGGGAGGTTCACCAGCCGATGCCGGCAACACACGCCTCTGTCTCTGCTCGCTGGTGAGACTGTGCGTGCATGGCTGAGTCCATTGGCTGATTCCAATACAGCCGATGGACTCAGCCCATCCAGGTGATCAGCCCGCCGATGTACGCAACCAGCAGATGCAGGCATCCAGCGGTTGCGGTTGACCGGCAGATCCATGGCCCGACCCACCGGAGCCCCCGGCTGGGGGCACTCGAGCCTCAGGTGCGATCGCTTGCCGTGAAGGCATAGCGGGTCTGGAGGGTCATGCTGCTGCCGGGGCTCAACTCGAGCTTGCGGTCCCCGCTCAGCAGGGCCTGTCGCGGCGCGCTCCAGGGTTCCAGGCACACCATCGCCCGCGGCGGCTCGGTCCAGAGCACGACCAGATCGAGGGGATCGCTCAGCTGCAGTTCGAGACTGGTTCCAGCGACCTCGTCCACCATCCGCACCGGCCCCGTCGGCCGAACCAGGAGGTCGATGCCGCTGGCCAGTCGCTCCAGTTGTGTCGCCGTCGCCGTGTCCTCCATGGTGAGGTGGTTGAGGCACTGGTCCGGCAACCCCTCGAAGCGCACGGTCTCCAGAGCCGAGAGGTTGAAGTAGGGATGCAACCCGAAACTGAAGGGCATCGTGGCATCCCCACGGTTTTCGACGATCGCCGTGATCTCCAGCGCCCCGGGCGCCAGCCGCACTTCCATCGTCAGCTGGAACCAGAACGGATAGGACTTGAGTGTTTCGGCGGTTTCGCCCAGCTGCAACTGCACGCCACGTCCATCCGCCAAGGCCTCCATCCGCCAGGGCAGCTGACGGGCAAAGCCGTGCTGGCCGAGGTTGAACTCACCCTGGGGCAGGGGCAGCCGGTTGTCGGGCAGGCCTCCGGTGATCGGGAACAACACAGGAAATCCTCCTCGCACCGATTGGGCGGGGTCGAGGAAGCGTTCGAGATCGAGGTAGACAACCTCATGGCCAGCGCAGCGCCAGCCGCTGATCAGTCCCCCGCGTTCCGGCACCACCCGCAGCAGGTCACCGCTGTCAGGATCACTGAACTCCCAGTGGGGATAAGGCGTTTCGCGCTGAATCAAGGGCATGGACCTGGGGCCTGGCCGGGAGGAGCTCCAATCTGCTGCATCCCGCCTCACAGGGATGTCCCCAATTGGGAACAGCTGATCCACGCCCAACCCTGGTGAGGGGTTCAGCGGGCCGGTATCACTCAGATCTGGACCATGCCGCAGCGCATTCCTTTCAGCACGGCCTGCAGCCGGTTGTGCACGTTGAGGGTCTGTAACAACCGCTTGGTGTAGGTGTGGGCGGTTTCATCACTCACCACCAGTCGCTTGGCAATCTCGCGATCGCTGAGGCCACTGGCGAGCAGGTCGAGCACCTCATACTCGCGGGGGGTGAGCCTGGGGCAACTCAGGTAAGGCAGGATTCCAGTCCGCAGGGAAGGGCTGCGGTAAGAGTGCCCGCCCAGAACGGCCATCACCGCGGCCTGCAGCGGTTGCTGATCGTCGACGAAGTCCGCCTCGGCCACGACAGCCTCCAGCCAGGGGGCCTCGATGCACTCGGCAGGAATCGCATCGCCCAGGGCCAGGATCACCGCATGCAGTCCTGGATGGTCCTGGCGGGCCCGCTGGACCAGATCAAAACCGTTGCCGCTCTCCAGGTGGTCGGTGCAGACGAGAAGCTTGTAAGGATCGTTCTCTTCCTGGGCCAGATAGTCCAGACAGGACACCTGATCGGTGACGGCACAGGTGATCCGGGAATATCCCCCGAAGGTCCGGCACAGGGCCCGCAACAGAAAGCGGCCTTTCGCCGCTACGGCCACCCGGCCTGGAATCTCGATTGATTCCAGACCTTCTTCCTGGATCCCCCTATCGCCAGTAGCCAGGAAGGGCGTCAGGTCCATGCTTCGGCAGGTGCTCCTGATCAGGAACGCAGATGGTCGGACAGAAACCCTAGGAGTGGTTCTGCAGTCTTGGCGTGGATCTGGGCTCAGTCGTCGTAGACGCGGCAGTTGATGTCGGAGGGATTGAGGTCGCAGAACACCTCAAACGGCGAAGGGGCCTCGGCCTCTTCGGGATGGCGCTGCTGAAACTCTTCGAGTTCCCTGATCTGCTGCTCAAGCTTGCGGGCGATCGCCAGATCGCCCTTGGACTGGGCCTCTGAGAGGGAGGAGCGATAGGTCTGGAGCTGCTCGCCGATGGTTGACATAGCACACAGCCCTGAAGGGGCCCGAAATGGCTCAGCGAATGTAACCCTGCCGAATCCCTTGGACAGGCCAGCGGAGCTCGAATGCTAAAGATCAGGCCAAAACGGGAGTATTTCTACTCAACTTCTGGCGTCACCATCATGGTGGCGCCTCTGGATCCGCCAGGTTGGCGCTGCCTTCTGCAGGATAATTCCCATGGCCGACGCTCCGTATCTCGTTGCCCTGGCGCTGGTGGAATTTGCGGGTAAGCGCGCGCTACCACTCACTGGCAAGTCCCAGGCCGCGGCTGCAGCCGAGGCTGTGGATCCCGGCGATGACGGTCGCAGCCTCGCTCTGGAACTGCTGCTGCGCCTGTGGCAACGCAGCGACGAGGGTCCCCTGAATCGTGCTGCTGGCGAGGCCAGCCTGCTGCTGCTGGAAATGCCGCTGGAGGTGATGAGCGAACAGTTGCCTGTGCTCAAGGCCAACTGGGTCGGCGGTGCTGAGACAGAGGCGTTGCTCAGCAGCCTTCAGGGTCTGGCGATCAGGGCCTGGCGAATCACGATCGCCAAATATGAACCGGTCAGTTTCATTGCCTGGCCCTGACAGAAGGATTCTGGTCCCATCCGGGGCGCCCCAGCAGCAGCGGCGTTGGGTCAGTTGCAAGATGGAGTGATCACGATGACGCAGCTGATCGCTCTTCCGTTGGATGACGTATAGCCGATCCCGCCGACAAGCCTGGCGGCCAGATAACCCTGATGGGCAATATCAAAAATCAGGAATCTGGCTGGAAGAGTATGGTTTTGTTTTTGATAATCGGCAGTTTCGCTCTCCCAGGCACTGCTGTTTTCTGCAGAGTGCCTGATGCAGATCTGCTTAATACGCTGGCATCCAAGCGGACGATCTGCGGGAGTTTGTTCCGCTAGTCCCGCACCATCCTCCAGGCCCGGATCAGGACTGGTGGACCACGTCGATCGATTCAGCGGCAGGCCGTCACTCAGACCTTGCCGGAGACGACCATCGCCAGCAACAGGGCCGCCAACACCAACGCATTCAGCATCGTCTCCATCGCAGGCCCCGTTGCCAGCTCAGGCCACCACTCTCTGCTGACTGTTCTGGAGACCGCGCCCCCCATCCGGGGATCAAGGTGGGCTGAATCGCCAGTCCATCGGTGTAGCAGCAGGCCCATTGCCGATGGGCACAGGGTGTCCGCAATCGGGGTCCCATCCACGGCGACTCCCTCCACTTCCACCAGAGCAGCAACCGCCGCTGGGCAGCCCCATCACGCTCCCTGCAGGCTGGTCCTTCAGCTGCTCAACGGATACGGCTCCCGATCCAACGTTCCCTGTCGCAGGGCAGCCACATCCTGATCCACCTGGGCCAGGCGCTCGAGCACCAGGTCCAGATCCAGGGGGGTGAGATCGCCATCGGCTCCCCATTTCAGACACGTGCGGCCCAGGCAACTGCCAACGTTGATCGTCCTGGTGGGGTTCGCCATGGCAAGACTCCCTGCTCTGGATGGGTTGGATCCAGTCTCCGGCTCAGGTAGCGGTCGGTGCTATCCCCAACAGGGGGCAATCAGAGGCACGCAGCCGCGACGGCCTGGGCGGTGAGGGTCCAGAGCCCACCGGCCAACGCATCGGAGCGGGCCTCCAGGCTGGGCTGGCTGGCCTCAAACCGCAGCCGGCCTGGACCCTGCACCCGGCTGCTCCAGTACTGAAAACCAACGGGGTCCGATGGCCTCGTCGTGGCCAGACCGGCCAGCAGAGCGCCTGCCCGCTGTGGTGTTTCGGTCAGCCGCAGCAGGTCGCGGGCGAGCAGCGCAAACAAGGCCTGCCCGAAGGGGTTCTGGCTGCGGCTGTAGCGGAAGAAGCCGCCGCTACTGCGCGGGATGACCAGCCCAGGACTCCAGGCCAGCACCGGCAGGGATTGGCCTTGCTGCCGCAGCTGCCGCTCCAGCTCCCGCGCCATCAGCAGATTGCAGAGCTTGCTGTCCTTGTAGGCCTTCTCGGCATTGAAGGGACCGCCATCGAGCATCGCCGCGCCGGGCCCCTGGCGCAGCCCGGCCAGATCGCCCAATCCGGCTGGTTGCCCCACCTTGCCGCCGGCTGTGCTGGGGTCATGCACCTCCGAGCTGGTGACCACCAGCCGCGGCGCCCTGCCCTGCAACAGCAGAGGCAACAATCGCTGCAACAGAACCTGGTGGGCCAGGTGGTTCACCGCGATCGTCAGCTCAAAGCCCTGGGCCGACCAGCGAGGTTCACGGGCGCCGCTGTACTGCAGGCCGGCGTTCAGCACCAGGCTGTCGATCGGTTCTGCGGCGGTCAGCAGATCTTCTGCGCAGCGCTCGATGCTGGTGAGATCACTCAGATCGCAGATCGGCGTTGCCAGCCGGCCGTCCAGGTGTTGGCCCGCCACTTGCGCCAGCACCTGGCCCAGGCGATCGGCGCTGGCGGCATCGCGGCAGAGCACGGTCAGGCGATGGCCCGCGTCCAGCAGCTGCATCGCCGCCTCAAGACCAATGCCGGAGCTGCCACCGGTGAGCAGCACCTGCCGCGGCGGGTCGGTGGTGGCGCTGGTCCCAGCCTGATGATCACCGTCAGCAGCCATGGCGTTCGTCAATCCCCAAGCCCAGGCGTGGCAGAGATTCCATTCTGTTGGTCGTCAGCAGCAGCGGAGGGAGGGCCGGATCAACCCGTCTTGCGGCTCGGCGCCGATGGCCTTTCAGCCTTCGGAATCGGCGGTGGCTGCCACCACTGCGGCGCTGTCGGCTGCCAACCCTGCTTGCGCTTGCTGGCCCAGAGCTTGAGGGCCTCCTCGCGGCTGATCTCCAGTCGTTAGGCAACTCACCGGAGTGGCGTAGACCTGCTCGGCACCAGAGCATGGGCTTGCCCGTTGTCGCCCCCACCGAGGGCGGAGAAATGGGCAAGGCTCCTGGTTCCCCACCCTGGCGCCCCCTTCTTCAGCGGGCCGCAACTTTTCCCTGACCAGCCTCTGCTTGTGTTGATTCCGATCGCAAGGCGGCGGAAGCTTGCGCTTACCAACCTGCGCAATTTTTTCCGGGCCGGTGCCTGAGCCACACCTCAGTTGAGCCAGGCCTCATTCGTTGACGATCGACGCCTTCACTTCAACCGAGCCATCGCCGCATTGCACGAGGCGGCCGGTGGGATTGGCGACCAAGGTTCCAAGCACAAGCTGGGGATCCGCCGGCCGGATCTGGCCTGGCTGAAGGTTCATGCAGATGATCGTGGTGATCTTGGGGTTCTGCTGGGGGGTGAGAAAGGAGGCTCCCACGTAGGCATTGAGCTGGCCCACCTTGGCCCCCTGGGCCGGGATCACATAGCTGTAGGCAGCTTCCGTTGTGGTGCGCACGGCATAGTCAAAGGTGACCGGCAGGGTGATGCCGAAATCCTGCTGGATGTTGGAGACCGTGGCACGAAATGCCCCATTTTTCTGATAGTAGGTGCGTTGGCCTTCCATCATTTTTGATACGGCGCTGAGGGCAGCCTTCTGATCTGGATTCGTCGGAACCTGAGCGTTGGCAGGCAGGCCAGCCACCTTGCCCACACCGAGCAACAGGGCGGAGATTGCCATTGACCTCAGCACGGTCTGACGGAGAGTGGGAAGCATGAAGGGCGCTCTGTTTACTGGTGACTGTCCGGCCAAGATATCAGGAGGAAGGCCTGCCTCGCCGCCCTTTCAGGCTGGTGCCCCATAGACCATCTGGCAGACCGTATGAAGAGTGTGCAGAAAAACCAGCCCGGCGAGCCAATTTTCCACAGCCATGAGCTGATTGCCGGCCCAAAAAGACGAATCGGCGCCTGTCAGCTCCACCAACAGACCGAACTCCGCATCGTTGGTCTGTCTGCAAAGCATTGCTTGTGCTTTTGCTGCACACCTCTGGGCAGCAGGCTGTTGATGCCTCGGGGCCCTGCAGGTTGACGATCGAGCGGTCCACATCCATGTCGCCGCCCAAGAGGTGCACCGCTTCTGATTGGGGATCAACGACGCCACAGCTCTGCTTGTAGCCCTCGTTCACCGCCCGGCAGCCCAGC
>CAIKWV010000494.1 GCA_903831165.1 uncultured cyanobacterium | reverse complement strand
GGCAATGGCCAGGCTCCTCCTGGGTGGTATTCAGGAACATTTGCCTGCTTGAGACAGCCAAATCTCCTGTCACTGCATGACCGAGTTTTCGAGCTGCCTGTCCTCCTTGGTCTTTGGCCGCACTCGAGGAGGCGCAGTTTTCTTTTTCAGGAGTCCCCAGGTAGCTGTGCAACAAGCGATGCCGTCGCTCATTCTCACTGGGGCTGAGTACCTGCTCGCGTGGATTCTGGGCCGTGATCACATGGACGGGTAGCCGCAATGATAGGCTCGCAGCATCAGGTCCACACAGAACTAGATCGGGATTCCTGGCCTCTACGATCATCGTGGCGGCAAAGACATCCCAGATGTGATGGCGATCGTCGACCAAATCGTGCACCTTGTCTAATAGCTCTTCGAGGCCAGCGATCATGGCCAAGGCCTGGGCAGGTTGTTGAGCTTGGTGTAGCAGGCTGCGGCCATGGGCCAGGTCATTACGTAGATCAACCAGACGGCCTGTTGCCTTTTTGAATGCTTTGCCACTGCCGTATCCAAGGGCGGCACGTAGTTCCTGCTGCTTCATTACCCGACGCATTACCTCGGAGAAGGTGGACACACGACTCACGACTTCCGACGGTGCCGACTCATCGGCGATGTTTACTGTTTGCTGATCCTCAGTGGAGTGGGTGTCAGGCTCTTCGGGCAACGGCTGGTGAGAATACGAGCCATACAGTCGCCGCAGTCCACGTTCCAATCCCAGCAAACAGGCCAGTAGGTAAGCGCTCACCACAGGACTGGCAAGGTCGTGGCGGGTGATGATCCCTAACAGCTGGCTGCCATCACGGAGTAGCAACCAGTCCCGTTCTGCCAGTTGGATCAGGGTGTCATGCAGGGAACTGCCCGCCGCGATCCAGTGCTCATGAGGCGTGTCACGGGCATAAGCCCCAACGTCTGCGGAAGGCGGTTGGTGCTGCAGGTCGGCGCGCATGATCACCCGCCTGCCCTGGCTTCCGGCCAATGGTGCCTGATCAAAGTCGTGGAGTTCCATCCATGTTTTTACCTCAAGCACCGGCTCCCGAGGATCAGGTTGCTGGATGTCACGACTGCAGACATGCTCCGCAAGAAAGATGCGCCTGGCCAGGGCATCGATGGTGTCGTTGGTTTGGGGTGTTGGCATCACCACCATTCTCTACGTCACACCGGGCAGCTGACAATTCTCGTGACCAATGAGGCCATGATCTCAGCAACGTTTAAAGTCCACACAGTGAAAGGCTGGTGCTGAGGCCGCTTCCGATGGCCTACGGCTGATCCAGCCCATAGCCCTTGGTCGTGAAGTGACCATTGCTACCCAACAGGAAGCGCTGGGCCGATCCACTGAGCTGCATACAGGCACCGGCCGAACGCTCCTTGAACGTGACGTTACTCCGCTGCGGATTCAGGCCACACCGGTCATACCAGGTGCAATCTCGCCGGGTCCAGTTCAGGCAGCCCTTAGCGCGAAAGCGCTTGAGTTCATCTGCTGCCCACCCCTCCGCCTGCTCGTGGCTGTTGCAGAAGGCACTCGGCACCTCACGGGTGCCATACACACCTGCCATGTAACGAATGGCGAGGAATGGTTGAATCGGCTGATCGGCCCAGATCTCCCAGGCCACGCGTTTCAGCTCAAGTTGCCGCTCTGCCTCGATCTGATCCAGTTCGAGGCATCGGGCCAATTCCTCTGGCTCGGGTTTTAGCTCAGCGACAAGTCGCTGTAGCCAATGCTCACTGATTTCTTCTCCGAGTTCGAAGGTACGGATCAGGCTGCCCACCTTGGAGTTGTTGCTGGCCCCCAGCAAGGCAGCGAGTTGACCTGGCCGCAGACCCCGCTGCTGGCGCAGGGCGGCGAAATAGCGCGACACGTGCGTGCCACTGGCAAAATCGGTTGTCATCGGTTTGGGAATAGCGTTCCTGCTCATCAACCCCTCGGGGTTCCAGGATTGACCACCTTGCCCAGCAGGAACGGACGGCAGGTTGGTGACCGGCAATCCCCTGGAGGATTGGCGCCGGTACTCGGGATGAACGGAGCGAACTCCAGTATTTAAGGTATAGCTCTTGCTGGTCGCTGCACGTGGTTCTCGTGCCAACGACCAGCTTGGCCATCAGCTGCTCTCAGGACGTTTGGACGCGATCATCAGCCCACTGGTGGCGATGAGGTTCGCCAGCAGGAACCAGGTTCCTTCGGCGAACACATTGAGACGATGCCGCAGCTCAGCGTGTTGATCGCGTTGGTGAACGGCGTCGATCAGAGCCCCGTAATCGGGGATGATGGCCACCCCGAACAGCACCGAAAGAGAAGCGCCGTAGACCACCAGCAGACGGGAGATCAGTCGCATCAGGACCCCTGCTGGTGCTTGACCAGGCAGTAGCTCTCGTCAAAGCGCTGCACGGCATACCGCGCTTGGGCGGCGGGCAACATCGATTTGGCCAGCCCCAGGGCAGCAGCCTGATTGAGACAGGCCACATCCGCCACACCGAACATCGCGGTGGTGAGAGGGTTGTTCTTGACGGCGTCGTAGTCGATGCCGGCCTTCAGTTCCTTGTTGAGGGTGTCGATCCAGCTGCGGCGAGCGATGTCGCTGTTGCCATTGGCACGGCTGGCCAGGGGAACAGCCAGCAGGCCCAGCAGGAGGCCAGCCGCAGCAGCAGGGAGAAGCGTTTTGATACTCATGGGTTGGAAAGGCTCGCTCAGAGCCCGGATCGGACTGTTACAGCCTGGGGGTCAGCAACGCCTACCGCACGCTGGCTAGTGCGATAGACGACCGGAATCCGCTGGTGCTCTGTCCCAATGGCCTGGCCTGGTCTACGTTCAGGGGCCATTCCGTATCTCGGCCGTTGCAGTCCTCTGCTCGATCGCAGCTGGATCAGATCCTGCAACGCTTCAGCGAGCGACTGCGGCCCTATGTCGTAGCCCAGATGGAGCAGCGCTATGGCCCTCGCTGGTTTGAGCATCGCCGTACACGGGCCGTCGTCGGCACGCCAGCCTTGCGGGGGCCAAGCGAACTGCCCCACTTGGACTGTCAGGCCTGTATCAAGCTGGTGGAGTCCTACTGGCAGCCTGTCTTTCAGAAGACGTACAAAGGGGACCGGGGGTTGTTGCGCGTCATTCGGCAGCTGCGCAACGATCTCGCCCATCAGGAGTTGATCACCGAGGAGACGGCCTTCTTTGCCGAGACAGCCTGCCGGAAATGTCTGCAGGCGGCAGGCCTGAGCGCGGATGGTTTCGCGGTTCAGCGCAGTGCTGAATCTCTCAGTGATCATCTCGCGAGCGCCCAAACCCGCGATGCATTGTTGTGGCTGGGATTGGCTGGTTGCAGTGCCCTGTTGTTGCTGGCTTCCACAACGGCAGTTTCGGGTCAGAGCTGGTTTCAACAGTGGCAATGGCTGACTTTGGGGCTGTTGCTGTTCGCCGCCTGCGCAGGCGTGTTGTTCCAGGAGTTGCTGGCCCCGAGAGCTCGGCTCGGCATTCGTGAGCGCTGGTTCAGCGCTGCCGGTGGGACCTGCCTGGGTCTGGCGATGGCCGCTGGCTATGGCCTGTTCCTGCCCATGGTGGTTGCCTCTCCGCAATTGCTTTTGAAGCTTGATCTGCGGTTTGCCGTCGCCGTTGTGCTGGGTGGGCTTGGGGCTGCAGCAGGTCAACGGCTTGGCATTCGCCGCAGCCTCGTTTTGATTGGCGTCGTGATCGCCACGATGGCACTGGGAGCAGGGCTGGCCCACCTCCTGCTGGCTCAGGCTGGCAGTGCGGAGGTTGGTGCCTGGAGCGGCAATCTCTGCGCGTACGCCGGGGTGAGCATCTCCAGCTCAGATATTCTATGGCGACGCCTCAGTGGCATCCAGCGTTGGATAGCCGCTGTCGCTCAGTTGTTGGTTGTGTCACTTCTGCTGCGAGTGATCTGGCAGTGAAGCCTGCCGTCCTTCGGTACTGGTCTTTGCTATGGCCATCATCGGACCGGGGCTCTTGGATGCGCAACCGAACAAATTTGAGATCCTGACCCAGAACGGTGTTTTTACGGTTTTTCGCATTAGACAGATTTTGTTTTCTTAGCGGTAAGTGCCATCCACGTCGTGAAAATATCCAATACATTTTTCGAACTGCCGCCATCTATCG
>CAIKWV010000493.1 GCA_903831165.1 uncultured cyanobacterium | reverse complement strand
CGCTGGATCGAACCGAGCGTGCCCGTCCATGCCAGCCCCGAGGGGGCGCCTCCCGATGGCTGCTGGATGCTGGCCGACAGCCTGTTGATCTTCGACCAGGTGAAACGCCAGATCACGGCCGTGGCCTACGCCGACCTCACGGCAGCGGGCGAAGCCGCCGGTGATCCCGATCGGGCCTACAACGCCGCCGTGGCCCGGATCACGGCCCTCGAGCAGCAGATGCAGCAGCCCCTCCCAAGCGGGGTCACCCCCCTGGATTGGCACGACAGCCCCAACCTGGAGCTCGACACCCGCAGCAACCGCAGCCGCGACGATTTCGAGGCCGCGGTGGTCACTGCCAAGGAACATATTGCCGCCGGGGATGTGTTCCAGCTCGTGCTGAGCCAGCGGCTGGAAACCTGGATCGACCGCGAGCCCTTTGAGCTCTACCGCAGCCTGCGGATGGTCAACCCATCCCCCTACATGGCCTTCTTCAACTTCGGCGGCTGGCACCTGATCGGCTCCAGTCCGGAGGTGATGGTGAAGGCCGATCCGCTCGATCCCCGCGCCCCAGGGGGCCCCGGCGCGGTCAAAGCCTCCCTGCGGCCGATCGCTGGCACCCGGCCCCGCGGGGCAAACGAGGGCGAGGACCGGGCCCTTGAGGCGGATCTGCTGGCCGATCCCAAGGAGCGGGCCGAGCACGTGATGCTGGTGGACCTGGGTCGCAATGACCTGGGCCGGGTTTGCCAGCCGGGCAGCGTCCAGGTGACAGAACTGATGGTGATCGAGCGCTACTCCCACGTCATGCATATCGTCAGCGAGGTGGAAGGGCTCCTGCAACCGCAGCGAGATGTCTGGGACCTGCTGATGGCCTCCTTCCCAGCCGGCACGGTCAGTGGTGCCCCCAAAATCCGGGCCATGCAGCTGATCCATGCCCTCGAACCCGATGCCCGCGGGCCCTATTCGGGGGTGTATGGCGCCATGGACCTGGGCGGTGCCCTGAATACGGCGATCACGATCCGCACCATGGTGGTGTTGCCGGCGCCCCAGGGGGGCTGGCGGGTGCAGGTGCAGGCCGGAGCTGGCCTGGTGGCCGATTCCCAGCCCGCAGCCGAATACCAGGAGACCCTCAATAAGGCCCGGGGCATGCTCAAGGCCCTGGCCTGCCTGCAACCCCGCCCCAGCTCCAACTCCAGCGGCGAGGCGGGCCTGTGAGCGGCGCCCTACTGCTGAAGGGATTCGAGGTGGAGCTCTTCACCGGCCGCCCCGACGGCACGGTGGTGGGTTGTTCGCCGGCGGCGGCAGCGGCCCTGGACGGCTTTGTGACTGAGCCGGACCACCGCAACCTCGAATACATCACCGCCCCCCATGCCAGCTATCAGCGCCAACTGGAGCTGCTGCTCGAACCGCGCAGGCAGCTGCGGGCCTGGCTGGCGGAGCGGGGTCTCACGATCCTGCCGGGCAGCACCTTGAGCCTGGGGGATAGCAGCCGCTTTGAACGCTCCAACCCGGACAACCCCTACCACGACTACATCGAAACCACCTACGGCACCCAGGTCGTAACCGCCAGCGTGCACATCAACCTGGGCCTCACCGACATGGAGGCCCTGTTTGCCGCCTGCCGGCTGGTCCGCTGCGAAGCCGCCCTGCTGCTGGCCCTTAGCGCCAGCTCCCCCTTCCTCGATGGCGTGGCCACCGGGGCCCATTCCCAGCGCTGGTTGCAGTTCCCGCTCACGCCCCCCCAGGTGCCCCTGTTCCGCAGCCACAGCCACTACATCGCCTGGGTGGAGGAGCAGCTGGCCAGCGGGGCGATGCAGAACGTGCGCCACCTCTGGACCTCGGTGCGGCCCAACGGCGATAACCGGCCCCATGGGCTCAATCGCCTCGAACTGCGCATCTGCGATCTGATCGCCGATCCGGCCCTGCTGCTCGCGATCACCGCCTACTGCGAACTGCGGATCCAGCAACTGCTGGCCGATCCCGCCAGCCACGACCCCCTAATCGCCAGCCAGTTAACCGCCGACGAGCTCGCCAGCCTGGCCGATGCCAACGACCGGGCCGCCGCCAGCTCCAGCCTGCAGGCCAGCCTGCGCGATTGGCGCACTGGCGCGCCGATCCAAGCCGCCGACTGGATTCGGCGCGATCTGGCATCCCTGGCCCCCCTGGCCGAGCAGCTCAACTTGGCAGGCACCCTGGCCCCCCTGCAAGCGGTGCTCAAGGGCGGCAACCAGGCCATGCGCTGGCTGGAGCGGATGGAACAGGGGCTGCCGATTGCCGGCATCGTGGCCGCCAGCGCCGCGGCCCTGGCCCAACGGGAAACGGAGCTGAGCGCACCAGTGGCGACAGACGCGCTGACCCCTTTGGGATGATCATGGAACCTTCGCCAGCCCAGTCGGCCCCCATGCGGCAGCCCCTGCCCGCCATCGAGACCCCGGTTGACGCCACCGCGGCGCCCGCCCCTGAGTCCCTGCAAGGTCAGCCGGCACCCCAGGTGACCCAGCTGCTGGGCGAGCGCCTCGAGCTGGTGGAGGACCTCTGGCAGACCGTGCTGCGCAGCGAGTGTCCTCCCCAGCAGGCCGAACGGCTGCTGCGCCTCAAGGCCCTCAGTGGCGGCGATGGACCGGCCGACCGCCGGCCCGGAGCCCCGACCGAAACGGCCGTGGCAGCCGACGCGATCGTGCAACTGATCCGGGAGATGGACCTGGCCGAGGCAATCTCCGCCGCCCGGGCCTTT
>CAIKWV010000492.1 GCA_903831165.1 uncultured cyanobacterium | reverse complement strand
GTCTTGGCCTGGGCGTCATAGAGGGCCGTGAAGCCCACCGCCGGCAGGGCCCAGAGATAGGCCTGGGTGGCCCGCTGCAGGTCCATCGCGTCGTACAGCTTCTCGGCGGTGGAGGCGCTGGGGTAGCCGTTCTCAAAGCGAAGCTCCCCGAGGCTGGTGCGCACGGTCGTCCCACCGGGCTGGGGTGCCGCCTGAAGGGGACCGGCAGCACCGAGACCGGCGGCACAGGCCAGGGCGAGCAGGAAGCAACGGCGCCAAGCCAACATCTGGACCAGATCGAAACCCATAACGTTGGCAAAAACAGACCGGTCAGGCCACGCAAAAGACCAGCAGTTGCGGCCAGCAACGCATCCTTTATTCGCAATTCGCGCAATCCTGCCGCTGGCGTCAGGCCGTCGATCCACAGCCGGCGCCCCGATGCCGGCGCCAGGCCCAAGGGCTTGAAGCAGGCTTTTCAGCCAGGAAAACCCTGAGCAACCCTCGGAACAGCCATGGCTGGGCAACCTGCCCGGGATCTCGCCATCCCTCCCAGCGAGGAGCGAGGGCTGTCCAGAGCCTGCTGAGCCGGCAGCAACGCGAGCCCCAATTGCAAGAACTGCTACAATTAACCGCTACGAACCAGACTTCTGGGTGATCAAATATCTCGGCTCCAAGCGCACGATCCTGCCCAAACTAATGGCGGCGCTGAACAGCCTTGATGATGTGAACTCCGTGCTGGATGCCTTCTCCGGAACCTCCAGAGTGGGTTATGAGCTCAAGAAAAGTGGCTATCAGGTCTTCAGCAATGACATCAATGCCTATGCCCACATCCTGGCCCAATGCCATGTGGAGGCCGAAGCCAGCACCACAACGGACACAGCCAGCCGCCTGATTGCGGAACTGAACCAGCTGCCGGGCAAACCCGGCTACATCACCGCAACCCATTGCCTCCACAGCCGCTATTTCCAGCCCCACAATGGCGAAAAAATTGATGCCATCCGCGAGCAGATTGAACGCTGGGATCTGCAGCCCCTGCTCAAAGCCATCTGCCTGACCTCGCTGCTGGAAGCAGCCGATCGAGTGGATTCCACCACCGGCGTGCAGATGGCCTATCTCAAACAGTGGGCCAGGCGCTCCTACAACCCGCTGCAACTGAGGCTACCCGCCATGCTCAATGCCGCCACCGATCGCCGCTGCCACGCCTATCAGCTGGACGCCCTTGAGGCCGCCGCAAGCATCAAGGCCGATTGCGCCTACCTGGATCCTCCCTACAACCAACATTCCTATCTCGGCAACTATCACATCTGGGAAAGCCTGGTCCGCTGGGATCGGCCCGAGGTCTACGGCATTGCCTGCAAACGCATCGACTGCAAATCCAATAAAAGCGACTTCAACAGCAAGCCCAAGGCCCTGCCCACCCTGACCGAGCTGATCCAGAGACTCCGCACACCCAACCTGATTGTGTCCTTCAACAATGAGGGCTTCATTGATCGCGAAGCCATGGAACACCTGCTGAGCCAGAAGGGCTATCTGCACACGATCGAACTCGACTACAAGCGCTATGTCGGCGCCCAGATCGGCATCCACAACCCGGCTGGAGCTCGCACCGGCGTCGTCAGCCACCTGCGCAACAAGGAATACATCTATCTGGTTTCCGCCAAACCCCTCAGCCCCGCCAACCAGGCCCAACTCCAGGCCGGGGCCGCTGTTCCCCTGATCCCCCAGGCCTAATGCCGGCCGCAGATCTCTGCCCCAACCCAGACCAGGCAGAAGCGCGACTGCCGCGATCAACAAGGCCTCCCCCAGGCCACCACAATCGGAGTCGGCAGCCGCTCACCCCAACCGTCAGAGTTCCAGCCGCCAGGACAACAGCAGCAGGCCCATGACGGCGCCGATGGCCAGGCCGACCAGACCGGCCATCAGAAACGCGACCACGACAATCAGCACCGCAACCAGCTTCTGCACCAGTCGGATGTCGCGATTCAGCTTTCGCGTCCGTTCGCGCTGCAGCAGCTCACGCCGGCGCCGTTTGAACACCCGGTAATCGTCACCATCCCCGGCCCCGCTCGCCGGGGAGCTCCCGGTCCGGTCCTGCTGTTGCGGCGTTGGCGGCTCCGGGGGCCGATTGAAATCGGGAATCCACCAGCGGGGCACGTCGGACCCGTACTTGAGGCGGCGATTGCGCTCGTCTGCCGTCATGAAGGCCAACTCCCGGGCGGATGGCGAGCCCTGAGCCTCAGCGTAAGACGCGCGCACTGAACGATGCCGCCGCCCAGAGGAGAGCCCGCCAGCGGAACCGCCCCCTGCGCACCGACCCTTCAGCGCCGCCCCTGTCGGGACGGGGAGGCCAGCACCAGCAGGGCCGCACTGACCAGCAGCACCAGGGTGGAGAGCACCTGGATCTGGGGCGAGATCTCCCGCTGGAAGGCCCCGGCCAGATAGAGCGGCAGGGTCACGATCTCGCCGGCCGTGAAGCTGCTGACCACGTAGTCGTCGAAGGACAGGGAGAAGGACAGCAGGGCGGCCGCCAGCAGCCCCGGCACCAGCAGCGGCAGGGTGACGCGGCGGAAGGCCTGCAGCGGCGGCGCCCCCAGATCCTGGGCCGCCAGCTCCAGGGTGGGATCGAAACCCGCCAACCGGGCCTTGAGGGTCAGGGCCGCGTAGCTCAGGCAGAACAGGCTGTGGGAGAGCACCAGGGTGAGCGGTCCCCGCGGCAGGCCGACGCCCACATAGAGGTTGAGCAGGGCGGTGGCCAGCACAATCTCCGGGTTGGTGAGCGGCAGGGCCAGCAGCAGCTCGATCGCCCGGCCACCCCGCAGGCGGGCCCGGCCGAGGGCCAGGGCCATCAGGCCACCCAACAGCACCGCCAGCAACGCCGCCGCCAGGGCCAGGCCAAGGCTGGTCAGAAAGGCCTCGTTCAGGGCGGCGTCCCGCAGCGGATGGCGCCAGTTCTCCAGGGTGAAGCCCTGCCAGCGCAGGTTGAAGCGACCGCGGGGGGCGTTGAAGCTGAACAGCACCATCACCACCACCGGCGCATACAGCAGCCCGTAGGCCAGGGCACTGGCCAGTCCCAGCAGCAGGCCCCCGATCCGGTTCATGGCAGCGGCAGCTCCTCCAGCCCCCGACCGCGCAGCTGCAGCAGCACCGCCAGCGTGATCAGGGCCATCAACACCAGGGTCAGCGCCGCCGCCCGGGGCGCCTGCATCTGCACCAGCAGCAGGTTCTCGATCGTGTTGGCGATCATGCGCTCATTGGGCCCGCCCAGGAACAGGGGGTTGACCACATCGCCGGCGGCGGGGATCAGGCTCAGCAGAATGCCAGCCGCCAGCCCCGGCCGGGACAGGGGCCAGACCACCCGGGCAAAGCAGCGCCAGGGACCGGCATGCAGATCGGCGGCGGCCTCCAGCAACCGGGGGTCGATCCGCTCCATCGCCACCACCAGGGGCAGCACCAGAAACGGCAGCAGGTTGTTGGTGAGCCCGAGGATCACCGCCGTGGCGGTGTTGAGCAGCCGGCCATCGCGCAGCACCCCCAGGGCATCGAGCGGTCCGGTCAGGCCGAGGGCCGCCACCAGGCCCAGCACCGGCCCGCCGTCCCCCAGCAGGCTGGTCCAGGCAATCGCCCGCACCAGATAGGAGCTGAGCGAGGGGAGCACCACCAGGCCGATCAGCAGCGGCTGCCAGCGGCCGCCGCGGAAGCGGATCGCGAAGGCCAACGGATAGGCCAGCAACAGGCCCAGGGCCGTGGCGACGACGGCGTAGCCCAGGGAGCGACCCAGGATCGGGCCGTAGGCCTGCAGCACCTCCAGGTAGTTGGCCACCCGGCCGCTGAACACGGTCTCCAGGCCGAAGCGACTGAGCGGCTGGGACAACGACAACGGCACCAGGGCCAGCAGGGGCAGCCCATACAGCCCCAACAGCCAGAGCAGACCCGGTGCCACCAGCAACCAGGGCCACAGGCGCCGCTGAACCCCGGACCGGCGCGGCCCTTGCCACTGCCGGCGTTGCCTCCATGCTGCAGCGCTGGATGATTCAGCCCTCAGTTGCTCTGAAGGCAGCGGTTCAGAAGTCGGTGGTTCAGAAGCCGGTGGTTGAGAAGTCGGCCGTGCAGACGGTTCAGGCTTCAGTGGATCGGTAGGCAGTGGATCGTTAGCCAGAGGATCGGTAGGCGGTGCATCGGCAGGCAGTGCATCCGCAGGCAGTGCATCGGCATTCGGCCCATCAGAAGTCGACCAATCAGAGCTCGGCAAATCAGCAGTCAGCGGCTCAGCCCTCGGTGATGCGGGCGAAGCGCTCATCCCAGCGGGCCTCTTCGGCATCGCTCAGGGGGCCGAACATGTGCAGCCGCTGCTGCTCGGCCGCATCGGGGAACATCAACGGATTGCGGGCCAGGGCGGCGGTGGCCGGCGTCTTCGCCAGCACCTGCTGCACCCCCTGCACCGGCGAGATGTACTGCACGGCGGCGGCGATGCGGGCCGCCTCGCGGGGGTCGTAGACCCAGTTCAGCCATTCGGCCACCTCGCGGCGATGGCGTGAGCCCCTGGGCATCACCATCACGTCGGCCCAGAGCACGCCACCGCTTTCGGGCACCACGAAGCGCAGATCCGGTTGCTCCAGGGCCAGCTGGGCCACATCGCCGGACCAGCCCATGCAGGCGGCCAGATTGCCGGAGAGCAGATCGTTCTGGTAGTCGTTGCCGGTGAAACGGCGGATCTGGCCGTCCCGGCGGGCCTTCTCCAGCCGGTCAAAGGAAGCCTGGGCCGTGGCCCAGGTGGGACGGGTGATGTCCTGACCGTCGGCCAGCATCAGCAGCCCCATCGTGTCGCGCATCTCCAGCAGCGCCGAGACCCGCCCCTTGAGGGCCGGATCGAACAGGTCGTCGATGCCCCGCAACGCGCGGCCCGTGGCCTTGATGTTGTAAGCGATGCCGGCAATACCCGACTGCCAGGGCAGGCTGTAGCGCTGCTGGGGATCCCAGGCGGGATGGCGCAGGGAGGGGATCAGGTTGCGGGCGTTGGGCACCTGCTCCAGGGGCAGCGGCTCCAGCCAGCCCAGCCGGTTGAGCCGCTCGCCCATCCAGCCGGTGAGCACCACCAGATCCTGGGAGAGCGGCCGGCCGGCCGCCAGCTGGGGACGGATTCGGGCGAAGAACTGGCGCACATCGTTGATGTCCTCGACGTAGCGCAGATCGATGCCGGTGTCCCGCTGGAAGCGCTCGACGCTGCCGG
Source organism: uncultured cyanobacterium (assembly GCA_903831165.1). Classification (GTDB taxonomy): domain Bacteria; phylum Cyanobacteriota; class Cyanobacteriia; order PCC-6307; family Cyanobiaceae; genus Cyanobium. The sequence goes on along the minus strand of CAIKWV010000492.1, from coordinate 3,674 downwards.
GAGCGCCGGGTTGGCCCGGATCGATGTAGAGGGGGAAGGTGGAGATCACCAGATCACCGCCGCCCCCACCAGCGCCAGCCGTGCCCTTCGAGCCCCGGCCGCAGGCCTGCAACAGCCCGGGGAGCAGCACGGCGCCGGAGGCTCCCCAGGCCAGCCGCCGCAGGAAAGCTCGGCGGCCGGACCGGAAGGGAGCCGCGGCGGCAGCACCCAGGCCGTCGCGCCGGCCGTCCTGGGGGAGCGGGGCCATCAGCTCTGCGGGGCCTCCAGCAGGTGACTGTCGGCGGGATTCCAGCGGCACCAGCACTCCTCACCGATGCGCAGATTGTCCGGCAGCGCGGCGCTGGTGTCGATGGCGATCAGCGGCAGATCGTCGGCAGCGCACAGCCGCACCTCCACCGTGGCCCCCTGGAAGACCAGCTCCCGCACCCGCGCCCGCAGCCCCCGCTCCCCCTGGCCCGGTGGGGCGGCACTGAGCCGCAGGCGCTCCGGCCGCAGCAGCCGCAGCCCTTCGCCTGCCGCCGCCGGCAGCAGGTTGGCGGCCCCCAGGAAGGTGGCCACCACGGCACTGCGGGGCTGGTCGTAGAGCTGGCGCGGCGTGCCCACCTGCTCCAGCCGGCCGCCGTGCATCACCGCCAGGCGGTCGCTGAGGCTGAGGGCCTCCTCCCGGTCGTGGGTGACCAGCAGGAAAGTGATGCCCACCTCCCGCTGGATGCGCTTGAGCTCGGAGCGCATCGTGCGGCGCAGGTCGGGGTCAAGAGCGGCCAGGGGTTCATCGAGCAGCAGAGCGGCCGGGGCATTGACCAGCGCCCGCGCCAGGGCCACCCGCTGCTGCTGGCCGCCGGAGAGCTGGTGGGGCCGGCGCCGGGCCAGCTCCGACAGTCGCACCACCTCCAGGCTCTCGCCCACCCGCCGGCGGATCTCCGGCTCCGGCAACCGCTGGGAGCGGGGCCCGAAGGCGACGTTGTCCCAGACGCTGAGGTGGGGGAACAGGGCGTAGTTCTGGAACACCAGGTTCACCGGCCGCCGATGCGGCGGCGCCTCGGTGAGGTCGCGGCCCTGCAGCAGGATCCGGCCTGCCTGGGGGCGATCGAAGCCGGCGATCAGGCGCAGGGTGGTGGTCTTGCCGCAGCCGGAGGGGCCCAGCAGGGAGAAGAACTCGCCGGCGGCGATCGAGAGGCTGAGCCCCTCCAGGGCCACCAGCTCGCCATAGCGCCGGCTGACGTTGTGCAGGGCGATCACGTCGGGGCCGGCGCCGCCAACGCCGCCGTCCTGGAGGACAGGCTCCGAGAGCACAGGCGGCACACCAAGGCGTCCCTGTCTAGCAATCTCCCTGGGCCCCGGTGGTTCAGGCGATCACGGTGGCCCCGATCACGGTGGCGACGGCCGCGACTGAGACGCCAGACGCAACTGGGGCGCCGGACGCAACTGGGGCAGCCGATCGGCGGGGTGACCGCACGCTCACACCACGAGCGCCTGCGCTGCCTCCAGCGCCAGCCGAGTGCCGTCAGGCCGCACCAGCTCCAGCCGCCAGGCCTGCAGCCGGTAGCCCCCGTCGCCCGGGCGCGCCGAGGCCTCGGCCAGGCCGCCGGGCCCGTACAGCGGATCGCCCAGCAGCGGCGCGCCCACGGCGGCGCAGTGGATGCGGATCTGGTGGGGTCGGCCGCTGGCGATCGCCACCTGCACCAGGTCGCTTTCGGCGTGGCGCTCCAGCAGGCTGAGGCTGCTGTGGGCGGCCAGATCGCCGGGCCTCAGGCCATCAGCGGCGCACCAGATCTGGCCCAGCTGGGGATGGTCGCGGCGACCGATCGGCGTGGTGATCACCAGCGATTCCCCCGGGGCCAGCGGCAGTGCCCCCGGCACCAACAGGGCGCGATAGATCTTGCGGCAGCCTGCTGCCGCTGCAGGTTCGGCCATGCCCCCCGCGGTGCTCTCCCGCAGCCGGGCGCTCAACCAGGCCCGGGTGGCCGGCCGGCGGGCGCAGACCAACAGCCCGCTGGTGAACCGCCCCAGGCGATGCACCGGCCGCGGCAGGCCAGCCGGATCGCCCTGATGGCGCCGCTCCAGCAGCCGCAGCACGGTGTGCTCCAGCCAGCCGCCGGCCGGCAGCACCGGCAGCCCACTGGGCTTGTCGAGCACCAGCAGATCGCCGTCGTCGTGGACCACCGCCCAATCGGCCGGCACGGCCTCCTCCCACCAGGGGGGACGCCGCCAGACCAGCCGATCGCCGGCCACCAGCGGCTCATCGGCCTGGAGAGGCCGGCCGTTGCGCTCGATCTCACCGGCGGCCAGACGCCGCAGCCACTCCGCATGGGCGGAATGGCGGTAGCGGCCGGCATAGAAGGCGGTGACGGACAGGCCGGTGGAGCGGGCGTCGATGCGGTCGCGGTAGCTCCAGCCGCCGTTGAGAGCTCGCGGCAGCCAGCCCGCGGGCGTCATGGCCGTTGCGCCAGGAGGGTGCCTGTGCCCGTGGGCCGGCGCCGCCCAGCGCGGCGATCGCGGCGGAACGTCAGGTGCATCCCTGCACGGAGATCCGATAGCTGAAGCCCAGGGCCGCGGGCTGGGTGCTGGAGCCCACCCGGAAGTTCATCAGGTTGGTGCGCTTGCCTGGCACCGCCTGGAATGGCCCGAACATGCGGCCCGTCCCCGGCGGGAAGGTGGGGGTTTCATTGATCACCTGCAGGCTGGAGCCATCGGTGAAGCGCATGAAGCCGGCCACCGGGAACGTGGCCGCCTCCGTGGAGGCCGAGGTGAAGAAGAAGCGGTACTTGCGGAAGGTGCGGTCAACGACGAAATCGGTGTTCCAGTTGGTGCGGCCCAGCAGACGGTCGGGGCCGATGCGCTTGCTGACGACCGGTTCACCGCCGCCGCCGAGGGGCATCAGGAAGCGGCACTGCTCCTGGGCCTGCGCCGTGGGCAGGGAACAGGCCAGCAGGGCGGAGGCCGCCAGAGCACCGGCGACGCGAAGGGGAGAGATCACAGCGGACAAGCTCGGCATCGGGGCAAGGGGGCCTGGGACAAGAACAAAAGCCCAGCTCACGTTTGCACGCAACGGCGCGGGATCCCAGGCAGCGGATCCGCCAACTATCCAGCGCCAGGCAACCTCACGCTGGCCGGCAGGCGCCTGCAGCCACGCACGAGTGCCGGCGACCACGGTTGCCAGCATTGCGAGCCAATGCCCAGAAGCCAGCGACCACAAAGGCCTGGCACCCCTCAGGAAGCCCTGGAAAGCCAGCTGATCAGCCGGATCGGCGGGCCCTATCAGGGTTGTCGCTCTCGCTCCAGGCCGGAAGTGGGGAATGTTCCAGAACATCCCTCAGCCAGCAGGCACAAGGCCAACGGCCCCGAGGGCCTTCAGTCCACCAGCCCGTGCTCCAAGGCAAAGCGCACCAGTTCGGTGCGGCTGGCGGTGCCGGTCTTGATGAACAGGCGGCTCACGTACTTCTCGACGTTGCGGATCGAGGTTTCCAGCCGCCGGGCGATCTCCTTGTTCATCATCCCCTCGGCCACCAGTTGCAGCACGCTGGCCTCGCGGGGGGTGAAGTCCAGCTTGACGTCCGCCACCGGCTTGCGGCCGCCGCCACCGGTGCCCAGCATCGAGCGGATCTCGGTGATCTGCTTGGCCATCTGGCCGATGTCGGCATCGGCAAAACGGGCAGCTTCCGCCAGCAGCCGCT
>CAIKWV010000491.1 GCA_903831165.1 uncultured cyanobacterium | reverse complement strand
GGCCGCCGCGGCCATCTGGAACGGCTGCTCTGGACCCAGAACCAGCTGCCCCGGCTGCTGCGCGCCAGCGGTGCACCGCTGCTGCTGTCGCCATTGCCGGAGGCGCCGCTGCTGCGGGGGGTGCGCTCGGTGGTGCTGGCCCACGACCTGCTGCCGCTGCGCTACCCCCAGCTCACCCCCCTGCTGGCCTACCACCTGGCCTACGTGCCGCTGGTGCTGCACCGGGCCGTGCGGGTGCTGTGCAACTCCGAGGCCACCGCCCGCGAAGTGCATGGTCGGCTGGGGGTGCAGGCGCGACGGCTGGTACCGATCCGGCTGGGCTTTGATCCCGGCCGGCTGCGGCCCCTGGGCCTGGAGCGCGAACCTTTTCTGCTGGTGCTGGGCCGCCACGATCCCCACAAGAACCTGGCCCGGGTGCTGCGGGCCTTCGCCGCCGCGGCTGATCCAGGCCGGGAGCTGCGCCTGAAGCTGGTGGGCCCCCACGACGCTCGCTACACGCCGCCCCTGCGGCGCCTGGCCGCCGAACTGGGCATCGCCGAGCGCTGCGACTGGATCGCCTGGGTGAGCGACCAGGAGCGGCTGGAACTGCTGAACCGCTGCCGGGCCCTGGTGCTGGTGAGCCTCTGGGAGGGCTTCGGCTTGCCCGCCCTGGAGGCGATGGCCTGCGGCGCCCCGGTGATCGCCGCCCGCGCCGGCGCTCTGCCGGAGGTGGTGGGGGACGCCGCCCTGCTGGTGGATCCCCGCAACCCGGCGGCGATCGCCGACGCCATCAGCCGCCTCGGCCGGGAGCCGGCCCTGGCCCGCTCCCTGGGCGCGGCCGGACCGGCGCGGGCGGCCCGGTTTGACTGGGGCACCAGCGCCCAGCAGGTGCTGCAGGTGCTGCGGGAGTGCAGCTAATCGCCAGATCGCAAGCCACCGCCCCCCTCAACGGCAACCCTCTGCAGCCAACCAACAGCGCGGGGCCAGCATGGGGAACACCAGGGGCCAGGCCAGAGCCGGCGGCGGGTCAATCCCAGGGCGAGATTGTCAAGGTATTTGAGAACACATGGACTTGGAGTCTCAGACGCATAGGTTTCGATCTCTTCGGACACCGGCGTGAATCCTCGCGACCTGGGTTCATCGGTTGCTGGCGAGACGTTTCTCGGATCCTGGGCAGGCCAGCGGACCCTGATCACCGGCGGCCTCGGCTTCATCGGCTCCACCCTGGCGATTCGTCTGAGCCAACTGGGGGCCGAAGTGACGATCATCGACAGCCTGATCCCCCAATACGGCGGCAACCTTTTCAATCTCAACGGTCACGAAAACAAGGTTCGCGTCAATCTTTCCGACATCCGCGATCGCTACTCCCTGGAGGCGTTACTCCAAGCCAAAGATGTCATCTTCAATCTCGCCGGCCAGACCAGCCACCTGGACTCGATGCATGATCCGGAGACGGATCTCGCCATCAACGGCACGGCCCAGCTGAGCCTGCTGGAATTATGCCGGCGGGTGAATCCCGGAGCCCGCATCGTTTTTGCGAGCACACGCCAACTCTATGGCAAACCCCACTACTTACCAGTGGACGAAGCTCATCCGATCGAGCCCGTCGACATCAACGGCATCAACAAACTTTCCGCCGAGCTTTATCATCGCCTCTATGCCGATGTCTACGGACTCAGCACCCGCATCCTCAGGCTCACCAACACGATCGGGCCGCGGATGCGCATCCGCGATGCCCGCCAGACCTTCGTCGGCATCTGGATCCGCCAGTTGCTGGCCGGTGAACCGATTGACGTCTGGGGTGGTGAGCAGTTGCGCGACTTCAACGACGTTGAGGATGTCATCGATGCCCTGCTGCTGGCGGGCTCGCTCGATCACCTGGCTTCGACGCCTTACAACCTCGGCTCCCCGGAACCGCTGAGCCTGCGCCAGCTGGCCGAGTTGATGATTCGCCTGCACGGCTCCGGTGAAATCCGACTGATGAGCTTCCCCGCCGAGCGCAAGAAGATCGACATCGGCGATTACTACTCCTGCTACGACCCTTTCCAGAGGGATGCGGGCTGGCGGCCGTCCCGCAGCCTGGAGGCCACCCTGGAGCGAACCCTGGCCTATTACCGGCTGCATCAATCCCATTACCTCTGATGGCGGTTCAGACCCCCATGGCCAATCCGTTCAACTTCCCCCAGCAGGAACTCCTCCGCGATGGCCATCTGTTGGCCGCGGCCCTCGAGCGGATGAGCGCATCGGGTCAACTCGTGCTGGGTGAGGGGGTGAAGGAGTTTGAAGCTGCCTTCGCCGCCTGGCTGTCGCCCGAGCTGGCATCCGACCAGGTGGTGGGCGTGGCCAATGGCACCGATGCCCTCGAGCTGGCCCTGCGGGGCTGCGGTGTGGCCTCCGGCGACAAGGTGTTGCTGCCCTCCCATACCGCCTACGCCACCGTGGCG
>CAIKWV010000490.1 GCA_903831165.1 uncultured cyanobacterium | reverse complement strand
TGCAGGCACTGAAAGATGGCCGAATGCTCGGAATCGGCCGGTAGCAGGCGGCTGCCGGATTTCACCAGCTCGGGCAGCACCACCGGGCCAGCGGCGATCAGGGTCTCCTTGTTGGCCAGGGCCAGATCCTTACCGGCGCGAATCGCCGCCAGGGTGGGCAGCAGGCCGGCGCAACCGACGATGCCCGTCACCACCAGGTCGGCCGTGGGCCAGGCGGCGGCGGTGCAGATCCCCTCGCTGCCCCCCAGCAGCTCGGGCAGGCGCTGGGGGCGCAGGGCCGGCTCCAGCGCCTGCAGCCGCAGGCGCAGTTCGGCCACCAGCTCGGCGTCGGCCAGGGCCACCACCTCGGGGCTGTGGCGGCGGATCTGCTCGATCAGCAGATCGAGGTTGCGGCCGGCGCTGAGGGCGACGATCCGAAAGCGATCGGGAAACTCCTCGACGATCTCCAGGGTCTGGGTGCCGATGGAACCGGTGGACCCCAGCACGGCGATGGCTTTCACGGCGGGCTCCCGGAGGGCTTGGTTGGGCCAACAGTTTCCCACTGCCGGTGGCCTGCCGGCGGAGCGCCGGGGAACGGCCTGCCGCACCAAGACGCCATGGGGGCTTAACTGGGGGCATTGCCCTGGCCCGATGCTCTGGTTGCAGCGCTGGAACTTCATCGAGCGGGCCCGCCAGGAGCGGGTGCTCTGGGATGCCTTTGAGGGCGGCGCCGACCTGGACGCCCTGGTGGAGGGCTGCCGGCAGGAGGCCGAGACCGGCGACAGCCAGGCCCGTTTCCGGCTGGAGGTCTGGCAGACCAGCTTGGTACGGATCCGCAAGATCGAGGCGATGATGAAGAACAAGCAAGACCCCGGTCCCAGCGCCGACTGATCGCCGCGCTCAGCCCCGCAGCCAGACCGTGACGCCGCCGGGTTTGTCCACCAGGTCGATCCCCTGGGCTTTGAGCTCGTCCCGCAGGCGATCGGCCGTGGCGAAATCGCGGGCGGCCTTGGCCGCTTGGCGCTGTTCGACCAACGCCTCGATGGCAGCGTCAGCCAGGCCGGCCGGGACGTCATCGCTGATGCGGTCGGCCGACGCCGATGCGGCCTCGCGTTCCGCCGCCAACCCCAACACCCCCGCCAGCTCCACCAACAACTGCCAGCGGAGCTGCAGATCCTGGTCCGCCTGGCTGGGGGCATCGCCGATGCGCAGGCGATTGGCCAAGGCCCGCAGCGGCCGGGCCAGCTCGAACAGCTCGCCGAGGGCGGCGGCGGTGTTGAGGTCGTCGTCCATGGCGTCGCGGAAACGATCGCGGCTGGCGCCGAGTTGCTCAGGCCACTCCCGATCGGCGGCGCCGACGGCACGACCCGCCGCTACGCCCACTATCGGATCCACGACAGCGCCCCAAGCCAGGGAATCGGCATAGGTAGGGCCCACGGCCAGGGCGGCGCTGAGCCCTTTCCAACCGGTGGCGGCGGCGTCCAGGCCCTCGAGGGTGAAGTCCAGGGGCTTGCGGTAATGGGCCTGCAGCACGAACAACCGCAGGGTCATCGGGCTGACGCCGCTCGCGAGCAGGGCGCGGATGGTGGTGAAGTTGCCGAGGGATTTCGACATCTTCTCGCCGCCGACATTGACCATGCCGTTGTGCAGCCAATAGCGGGCCAGGGGTTTACCGCTGGCCGCCTCCGACTGGGCGATCTCATTTTCGTGGTGGGGAAAGATCAGATCGGCACCACCGAGGTGAATGTCGATCGTGTCACCGAGTTCCTGGCGCACCATGGCCGAACATTCGATATGCCAACCCGGCCG
>CAIKWV010000489.1 GCA_903831165.1 uncultured cyanobacterium | reverse complement strand
AGCCTGCTGCTGCTCTGGCTGATCTACGGCCACGGCCAGCAGCTGGGGGGCTGGAGCTTGGACGCGGCCCTGGTGGTGCTGGGGATCTACACGCTGCTGGACGGGGTGTCCTCGACCCTGCTGCGTCCGAACCTGGGGGCCATCGTCACCCAGGTGCAGCAGGGCACCCTGGATTTCGTGCTGCTCAAACCGATCGACAGCCAGTTCTGGCTCTCGACCCGCACCCTCTCCCCCTGGGGTCTGCCCGAGATGTTCACCGGCCTGGCCCTGGCGATCGGGGCGGCCCTGCGCGCCGGCGCCCGGCCCGGGCTGGCCACGATCCTGGGGGGAGCCCTGATGCTGCTCAGCAGCGTGGTGATCCTCTACAGCCTCTGGTTCGTGCTGGCCACCACCAGCATCTGGTTCGTCAAAACCTGGAACGTCACCGAGGTGCTGCGGGCCGCCCTCAGTGCCGGCCGCTACCCGATCAGCGCCTATCCCGCCGGCCTGCGCACCCTGTTCACCGTGGTGCTGCCGGTGGCCTTCCTGACCACGGTGCCGGCGGAGGCGATTCTGGGCCGGGCGGCCGGCAGCTGGCTGCTGCTCTCGGTGGCGGTGGCGGCCGGCTCGCTGCTGTTCAGCCGCTGGTTCTGGCGCCTGGCCCTGCGCGACTACACCTCGGCGTCGAGCTGAAGCGAGCTTGTGATGTCGAGCTGAAGCGAGCTTGTGATGTCGAGCTGAGGCGAGCTTGTGATGTCGAGCTGAGGCGAGCTGGCCTCAGGCCGCGTCCGGCAGACAGAGGGCTTCCTGCTGCACACGCCGGAGCAGATCGGCATAGGCGGCTGCCGGCCTGGGCTTGGAGAAGAAGTAACCCTGGAACCAGCGAAAACCGAGTTCGGTGAGCAGCTCCCGTTGCCAGGGCTCCTCCACCCCCTCCACTAGCGCCTCGGCCCCGATCGAACGGGCAATGGCCAGACTCGCCCGCAGGATCGCCTGGGAGGCGGCGGAGCTGCGCATCTTGGCGACGAAACTCTGATCCACCTTGATGGTGTGAATCGGCACCTTGAGCAGGGCGCTGAGGCTGGCATAGCCGGTGCCGAAATCGTCGATGGAAATCGGGAAGCCGGCATCGTGAATGGCACGCAACTGCTCGAATCCCTCCTCCGACACCGCCACGGTTTCGGTGATCTCGATGTGCAGAGATCCGGGCTCCAGTTGATAGCGGGCCAGAGCCTCACTGAGGCGAGCGGCAAAGCCCGGAGCCGACGTATTGGCCAGCTGGATGGCAGAGAGATTGATCTTGATCGGCGGCGGCTCCAGCCCGTCAGCCACCCAGCAGGCCTGCTGCCGGCAGGCTTCTTCCACCACCCAGGCTCCGATCTCGCGGATCATGCCGGTCTCCTCCGCCAGGGGGATGAAACAGCCCGGACTGACCGGGCCGAGCTGGTCGCTATGCCAGCGCAGCAACGCCTCACAGCCGATCAGACGACCCTCGCCATCGACCTGGGGTTGATAGACCAATTCCAATTCCTGACGGGCAATCGCCTGCTGCAGACCCTCTTCCAGCGACAAGGCCCGGATGGCACCCTGCGTCAGCGAATCGCTGTAGACCACAATCGCCTCCGGTCCTTGCCGGGAGGCGCTGTCGAGGGCGGTGGTGGCATGGCGCAGCAGGGCTTCGGCACTGGTGGCATGGCGGGGGTAACTGACCACGCCGGCATGAAAACTCAACGGTGGCGGCTGATCACCCACCACCCCGAGGACTTCGCGCAGATAACACTGCAGATGCTGGGCAGCTGCGGCAGCAGCTGCACAATCACGGCCGGGCAGAATGATGGCAAATTCATCGGCACTGGGCCTCACCAGCAGGTCACCCGCCTGCAACCAGCTGGAGAAGATCTCGCCATAACGCACCAACAGATCATCGCCCTTGTTGCGGCCAAAGACATAGTTGAAACGGCCGAATCCACTCAGATCGAGCCAGATGATCGACAGCGGCTCACCCCTGCTCGATGCCATCGACTGCCCCTTAATCAGCCCCTCTCCCAGCACGGATTCGAGATGGCGCTGCATCGCCTTGGTGTTGGGCAGGCCCGTGAGTGGGTCCTCAAAAGCCAGGCGCTCCAGCTGCTGGCGGGCCAGCTCCTGCTCCTCCACATTGATGATCAGGCCCTCACAGATCTGCAGCCCGTCCTGGGGCCAGGCACTGATCCGAATTTCGTACCAGCACCACTGACCGTTCTCGGCCACGGCCCGGAAGCGGTTGGACGTGATGTCGGCCTTGTGGCCTTCACTGTCGACGATGGATTTTGCCACCCCATCCATGTAGGCGCGATCCTCAGGGTGCACCTTGGCCAGGAAATCAGCGAGAAGCTCGCTGGCGGAACTGGCCTCAACACCGTCATCGGACCCGAAATGACAGGGGATATGGGCGGGCGAATTGAAATAGGCCCGCATCGCTTCACCCTCTGGCGCCACAGGGATGCGGAAAAACTCCACCCCGGCCTTGCGCAACAACTCCATGATGTCGGCGCGGATCGTCAACCTGGCGGGAAGCTGGTCCAACGGCTGTTGCTCAGGCGCTGATCTTGATGGGTTGGGCTCAGCAACAAACTCCATCGCGGACCAGGAACGAGCAAGCCAACCAGCCGTAATCAGTGTATGAGTCCTGGCACTTGGCGTGCAACAGAACCACTGGCTGTTGGCGCAAAAACCCCATCACAATGCGCGCTGCATCCCGCTTGCCGCCAGCCCGCGAACCTCAATCCCGGGCGAACACCAACTGCAGATGGCTGACAAAAGGCGTATCGGCACGATCGATGCGGCCCGGTTGCCCCTCGGCCCGCCCCAGTCCGCGTTGGGCCAGCAGCGGCTTAAGCATCGCCGGCAACACCGCCCGATTCAGATAGGCCCCGGCGCAGCACCGCCGGATCGAACATGGCGGAGGCCTTGGAGGCCAGCACCATGGCGCCTTGCGGCACCCGGCAGGCCCGCAGGCTGCCCCGGGCGATCGTGGTGCTCTTGAGGGCGCGGCGATCGATCACCGGATCGCCAGGCGCAAAACGCAGCGCTTCAAACAGACAACCTTCCAGCAGCGGATCGTCGTGGCGCGGCCATTGCTGGGGGCCGGCCATACCGGGCCAGCGATCGCGGGGCAGGATCAGCCAGCGGGCGAAATGGAGGAAGCGCAGCTGGCGCAGGGACTGCATGGTCAGCGGCCAGGCCCGCATCAGGGCGAAGATGAACCGATTCAGCCAGCTGCGGCGAAGCGGCGTGATCACGTTGATGCCGTAGGCCTTGCGGGCAAGGTTGGCCATCCGCTCCAGCCCACGACGGCGTCGCCGAAAAAATAACCAGGCCGGTTCGGGTTGTCTGCGGCTGGATGGACGAGAAGCGCCGCCGCGGCCCTGGGATCGAGCGATGCTGAATCGAAGGCGGCCCGGTGAACAGCCGGATTCAGTCCCCTGGGTGGGATTGCGGCCGAGGCCCACGCCTGGCAACGGGCGGCAGCGGCACGACCCGCCTCAGAGCCAGCTGCCCTCCTGCAGAAACGCCTTGGCCGGCAGCGGCCCCGCCAACGGCACCCCGCCCTGTGGATCCAGCGGTGCCGCCAACAGCTCGGCGCCATCGATCACAGCCCCCTCCGGCAGGGCGGCACGGTCGGGGTCGAAGGCGGTGGGATGGGTGGTGAGGCTGGAGAAGCCGCGGAAGATCAGCAGTTCAAAGGGCTCCCTCGGCGGCGGCAGATCCCGAGGGGGCTGACCGCCGGTTGCAGCGAAACTGGCAGCGGCGGCCAAGGTGGAATCCAGCACGACGGAATCCAGCGCAGCCGAGGGAGCCGGAGGCAGGTCTTGGGCGGTGTCCGCAGCCCCAGCGTTCTCCAAAGCCTCGGCTGGCAGGGTGCCGATCAGCCGCAGCACCCGATCGGAATGGGCACGGCTGAGGTCTTCCAAGCCCGCCAGCAGGGCGGCAATCGAAAGCGGCGGCGAGCTGGCAACGCCGATCAACGCTTCGGGAGCGATCGGTTCGCTCGGAACGGGTTCAACGTCCATGGATTCGGCACAGGATGCGATGCGTGAGCCCGGTTCAGAACTCTCCAGCCACCCGGCCGTGGCGGGGCAGGCGCACCAGCAACCACTGCAGGAAACCCACCCCATAGGCCACCAGGGCCAGATAGCCCAGGAAGGCCGCCACGCCTGGATTCCAGTCGGCGCCGAAGACGAAATCGAACACCCTGTCCACGGAGTTGTTCAACCCCCTGGGCGCCTCCAGCCAGGCCTGGCAGATGCCAGCCGCTGACCCTGACGCCATGCAGGGCAGGCCGGTGAGCGCCAGGGCGGCACTGAGCGGGGCCAGCAGGCTGAGGCTCCAGCGCCAGATCCGCACCGTCAGCGGCAGGGGCCGCCAGGGCGGCATGTCAGCCAGTTCCTCATTGAGATCGACCCAGAACCAGAGGCTGGCCAGGATCAACAGCGGTGCCAGCACCAACAACAGGTAGCCGCTGGGACGATGGTCGACCAGCAGCAGCAGGGCGATCAGCAACAGGCTCGAGACTTTCCAGTACAGACCCATCAGCCGGATCAGGGCCGGCTGGCGGCGCGCCACGCTCCAGACCAGCAGCACCAGGGGAACCCCCACGGCGAACAGCACGCCCAGGCGCACATCCAGCCAGACCAGGGAGCGGTAAGTCGGATCCGGCACGGATGGGCGGTTCGGTAAGGCGCCATTATCCGTGCGCCCCCCCGGGCGATAGGGTCGCGGCCATGGCTGCGCTCCCTTCCTTCCCCTGGTTGCCGGGCTGGCCGAGGTCCAACGCCGGCCAGGCCTGGTGTCGCACCGCCCTGGCCCGGGACGTGTCCCTGGAAGATTCGGTCCAAACCGTGGCGCGCCAGCTGGCCCCGGCCGGGGAAGCGGATCTGGCCCTGGTGTTCGCCTCCAGCAGCTATGCCAGCGATCTGCAGCGGCTGCTGCCCCTGCTGCGGCTGAAACTCAAGGCCCGGCACTGGATCGGCTGCATCGGTGGCGGCGTCGTCGGCACCGATGCCACGGGCGTGGCCCACGAACTGGAGCAGGAGCCGGCCCTCAGTGTGACCCTGCTGCGCCTGCCCGGGGCCGAACTGATTCCCTTCGCCATCGACACCACGGCGCTGCCGGACCTGGACGGCCCGGCCGAACCCTGGCGAGCGCTGGTGGCTGCAGGCGCCCCGGTCGACGCCTCCCTGCTGCTGCTGGTCGATCCAGGCTGCAACGCCGTCAATGACCTGATCAATGGTCTCGACTACGCCTTTGCCGGCGGGGCCAAGGTGGGCGGCATCGCCAGCCCCCACAGCTCCTCCCACGGATCGCTGCTGTTCGACGATCAGGTGCGCGAAGGAGCGGTGGGTTGCCTGATCGGCGGCGCCTGGGCGATCGAGCCGGTGGTGGCCCAGGGTTGCCGGCCGATCGGACCGGTGCTGGAGGTGGAACAGGTCCAGCGCAACGTGGTGCTGGAGGTCAGCCAGGGCGAGCTGCGCCGCAGCCCGGTGGCGGCCCTGCAAGCGATCCTCTCGGACCTGAGCCCCGATGAACGGGAGCAGGTGAAGCACTCCCTGTTTCTGGGGGTGGGTCGCAGTGATTTCAGCCTGGCCGATCGGCGCCAGGTGGCGTCGGCCTTCCTGGTGCGCAACCTGATCGGCGTCGATCCGCGCAACGGGGCCGGGGCCGTGGCCGAGCGCATGCGGGTGGGTCAGAAGGTGCAGTTCCAGCTGCGGGACGGTGACGCCTCCCGCCAGGAAGGCCGCCAGCTGCTCAGCGCCCTGGCCAGGCGTGAAGGCCCGGAACCGCTGCTGGCCTTGTTGTTTGCCTGCCTGGGCCGGGGCCAGGGGCTGTACGGCGAAGCCGATGGTGATGTGGGGCTCTGCCGTGAAGCCTTCGCCGGCCTGCCGATCAGCGGGGTGTTCTGCAACGGTGAAATCGGACCGGTGGGCGGCACCACCCACCTGCACGGCTACACGGCCAGCTGGGGCTTCCTGGTGCCCCGTCCGGTGCCGGCAACCGGCGACAGCCGCAGCGAGGCCACCGATGCGGAGGCCGGGGGAGCCGTTCGGGGGGACTGAAACCATGGTGCGGCAGCACGTCAATCCGCTCAGCAGCTTTCATCAGCTGCCGCGCGCCCTGCCGCCGCCGGCGGAGTTGTTCACGGCGGCCGAGCTGCCCCTGCATCTCGACATCGGCTGCGCCCGCGGCCGCTTCCTGCTGGCCCTGGCCCGCCAGGATCCGGGCCGCAACCATCTGGGCGTGGAGATTCGCCGCCCGTTGGTGCAGGCCGCCGAAGCCGACCGGCAGGCCGAAGGCCTCACCAACCTGCGCTACCTGTTCTGCAACGCCACCATCAACCTGCAGCACTGGCTGGGGGCCCTACCGACCGGCCGCCTGGCCCTGGTGTCGATCCAGTTCCCGGATCCCTGGTTCAAGCAGAAACATCGCAAGCGCCAGGTGTTGCAGCCGCCGCTGTTGGCGGCGATCGCAGGGGCCCTGGCGTCCGGCCATGAGTTGTTTCTGCAGAGCGATGTGCTCGGCGCGATCGAGCCGATGGTGGCCCTGGTGGAGGCCAGCGGCTGCTTCGAGCGCCCCGAAGGCGACGCCCGCCCCTGGCGCTCGGACAATCCCCTGCCGCTGCCCACGGAGCGGGAAACCTATGTGCTGGACCGGGGGCTACCGGTGTACCGGGTGCTCTACCGCCGCAATGCTGCGCCGGCGCCGCTCAGCCAACTGGAGCCCGAAGCGAACGGAGGGGGCTCCTGAGCGGAGGGGGCGTGGGGTGGTGGTCGCTGCCGGCGAACCGGGTTCGTTGTCCGCGCTGGGGTTGCCTCCGGGGCTGGAGCGGCTGGAAGACCTGGGCTTGCCCATCGGGCCTGTCGCCAGCGAGCGCCCGGTTGGTGGCCAGCTGCGCCGCAGCATCGATAATCAGCGGGTTGATCACTCCCTGAGCGAACCGTGCCGGCTTCGGGGTCCCAGCCCCCTGAACAGCCGGTCGAGTCCAAACGCGCCCCAAGCCTCCCCATGCAGCCGCCCCTCCCCGCCTCCCCTCCGCTGCTGCTGCGCTGGCAGGGGCT
>CAIKWV010000488.1 GCA_903831165.1 uncultured cyanobacterium | reverse complement strand
CGGAGCCACAGTCCGCCTGCCCTTGGCGACGGCGACGCTGCTGCAATACCTCTATCCCACCTTCACCGCCCTGATCGCCTGGCTGAGCCTGGGGGAGCTACTCAAGCGACGCACCGTGCTGGCTTGTGGTTGTGGCTGGCTGGGCGTGCTGATCGTGGCCCAGACCATCGGCATCAGCCCGGGGCGGCCAGCCCTGGGACCGATCCCGGTTGTGGTCCTGGCCTGGCATGGCACGCCCCAGCTGATCGGTCTGTTGCTGGCTGTGGTGGGGGCCCTGCTCACGGCGCTGGCCTACGTCAGCGTGCGCGAGCTGGGCCGCAGCGAACACCCGCTGGTGATCATCTTCTGGTTTCCGCTGATGGCCGTGCCCCTCAGCCTCCCCCTGGTGCTCCTGCATCCGGTGGCGCCCAACCTCCAGGACCTGGCCTGGTTGCTGGGGGTGGGGCTGTTCACCCAGGTCGGCCAGATCGGCCTCACCCTGGGCCTGACCCGCCTGCCCGCAGCCCGGGCCACGACGATCGGCTATGCCCAGGTGGCCTTCGCCGCCCTCTGGGGACACTGGCTGTTCGGCGAGGCGATCGGCCCGGCCACGGGTCTTGGCGCCGTGTTGATCCTGGCGGCGGCCCTGCTCAGTCTCTGACCGGGACCAGGGTCGAAGCCGACAACGGCAGCCCGGTGGAACCCCAGAGCCAGTCCCGTAGGGCTGGCCCAGTCCCTTGCCGGAGGGCGCTGAGCCCAGGGTTAAAGTTTGGCCAACGATTTGGCGTGGCATCCGGTCTGCTGATGTTTCTTTCCTTGCAGATGTTCCGGACCATGGGCCTGACCATGGCATCGCTGAGCGCTGGGCAAGCTGCAGGGAATGCGGAACCAATCCAGGCAGTGATCACCAATCTGTTTCCCGATCAACTCCATCGCAACGGCGTGCCGTTGCCAGTGGTAATGGTGGTGATCGGCAGCATGTTCCTGATCACATTGGCCATCAGTCGCTTCAGCCTGAAATTGGGCGTGCCCGCCATTCTGGGGGTGCTGATCTTCGGCCTGTTGATCGATCCCGGGCAATCACCTTTTACACCAACAACGATTGAATGGCTGCACACCCTCAGCCTGTCGATGCTGTTGTTTTACGCTGGACTTAAAACCGAGCTGCGCTCCATCCGTGGCTTCCTTGAATACGGAATCCTGCTGGCTGTGGGCGGAGCCATAACCTCCTCGCTCTTCCTGGGATTGATCATCTGGTTCCTGGGATCCGCCACAGCATCCGGCGTGAGCCTGGGCTTCAACCAGCTGCCCTTCGGCGTGGCGATGGCGATCGCGGCCTGCCTCGGCTCCACCGATGCCGGAGCCACCATCGGCGTGCTCAACGGTGGCGGGCGCATCCTGCCGGAACGGCTGCAATCACTGCTGGAGTTCGAGGCTTCCGTCAACGATCCGGCCGCCATTCTGTTTCTGGGCCTGGTGGTGGGCCTGACCACGATCGGCAGCGGCACCGAACCGAACGCCGTGCTGATGGAACAGGTGCAGTCGTTCATCCAGAAAATCGGTTCCGGCCTGCTGGTCGGCCTGATTCTCAGTTACCTGGCCCGTTTCAGCCTGGAGCGCCTCGTCCACGATCAGGCCCAATTGCTGATCCTTGGCGTTTCCATTGCCCTTCTGGCCTACGGCGTTGCCGACCTGCTGGGAGGCTCAGGCTTCATTTCGGCTTACATTTGCGGACTATTTCTGGCTAATCACAATTACAAGAATTCCAACATTAATACCCACTCTCTGCAGCAGACATTACTTCCCTTCAACACGATGACAGAAATCGCTGTCTTTCTGGTTTTTGGTGTTGAAATGTTGCCCGCCAAGATGTTCAATGTCATTCCCTTTGGCTTTCTTGTCGCCATGGCCCTGATGCTCGTGGCTAGGCCCGCGAGTGTGATGCTGTTTCAAGTCTTCTCGCCATTCAATCTCAAAGAGGCGCTGTTGATTTCCTGGTGCGGTCTGCGCGGGGCCGTGCCCTTGGCCCTGAGCTTTGCCGTCATCGACGCCATCCCCAGGTTTCAGGGCGTGGAGGGCAAGTCATTACCAATGCTGGTGAGCAACGCCGAAGGGATCATTTTCTGCGTGGTACTTATCAATCTCTTGATCCAGGGACTCAGCCTGCGCTGGCTGGCCCGCTGGCTCGGCCTCAATGTCGCGGACGACCCCGAACTCAGCCACCCAGTCGCCGGTCCGTGATCGCCGCTCGACATGGCAGGCGCTGGTTCCGACCGGTCTTCAGGTCCCAGCCGACGTCCTCAGCTTTCCGGTGGGCTGGCTTCAGCCCAGCCCCCGGGCGCCCGGCAGGGGCAAGGGGTCGGTGATCCAGTCCTGGCTCGTGCCATCGCCGCCTCCCAGGGGCCTGGCCAGCCGCCAGCTCTGGCCCCGCTCCCCCTGCTGCAGATAGAGCTCGAACGGGCTATCCACCCGGATCGGATCGCCGGCCAGGCGCCAGTCGAACCGACCCACCAAGCGCAGCCCGCCAGCTTCGCCGATGCGCAGCGGCTGTTGCTCCTCCACCCGCACCCGGCTCACCTCCGGCAGACCGACCGGCTCCAGATCCAGGGCCTGGGCCACCTGGGCCTGGGTCAGCTGGATCTGCAGGGCCAGGGCTTGCAACAGCACCGTCCGCGGCGGCTGGGCCCGCAGGCCACAGCCACTCAGAACCAGCGGCAACACCAACAGACAGGACAACCCCAGGGCCATCAGTCGGGGCACCAGGGCCAGGGACCAGGGGCGACGCCGGGGGCTTGGCAGGGCGGGCAGCATGGGGGGCAGTGCACAGACCTCCATGATCGGCTGGCTCCAGGGACAACTGGCCGAACCATGGCAGCAGGCCAACCGATGCGGGGCCCTGCTGATCTGCCAGGGGGTGGGCTACGAGCTGCAGTTCAGCCCGCGGCACTGGCGCCAGCTGCCGGCGGTGGGGGCCGAACTGGCCTTGCACGTGCACCACAGCATTCGTGACGACGGCTGGACCCTGTATGGCTTTCCCCTGCGTCATGAACGGGATCTGTTCCGGGAACTGGTCGCCGTCAGCGGCGTCGGACCGCAGATGGCCCTGGGCCTGCTCGGAACGCTGACGGCCGAGGAGTTGGTGCGGGCGATCGTGCAGGCGGATCTGCGGCGCCTGGCGGAGGCCCCGGGGGTCGGCAAGCGCACCGCCGAGCGTCTTTCGGTGGAACTGCGCAGCCGGCTCAAGGATCGCTTCTGTTCGCTGGTGGCGCTGCCGGAGAGCTTCGAGGATCTGGACGATGGCGGGGCGGAACTGCCCCAGGGCGCCGGTCGCGATGACGTGCAGATCACCCTGGGGGCCCTGGGTTATGAACCCCTGGAAATCCATCGCGCCATCCGGGCCGTGGCCGTCCAGGGCCTGACGGCGGCAGACCCTGGGGATGACTGGATCCGCGAATGCCTGCGCTGGCTGTCCCGGGACGCGGCCTGAACCCTCTTCGGCAGCCGATCAGCCGGAAGTCACCAGGTGGCACGGTAAAGTTGCCGTTTGCTCCGTCAGGTCTCCAGCCTGCGCACGCTTTAGCTCATGCCGCTCACCACCACCAAGAAGCAAGAACTGATCAACGGCCATCAGACCCACGGCACCGATACGGGATCGG
>CAIKWV010000487.1 GCA_903831165.1 uncultured cyanobacterium | reverse complement strand
GCCGCACCGCCGTCTCCAGGCCCACCGCCAGGGCCCTGGCCACGATCGTGTGGCCGATGTTCAGTTCCTCCATGCCCTCGATCGCGGCAATCGGTTCGACGTTCTGGTACGTCAGTCCATGGCCGGCATTGACCCGCAGCCCCAGGGAGCGGGCGATGGCGGTGCCCTCGATCAGGCGGGCCAGTTCGCCGGGTTGTTGCGACCACTGGGCTTCGGCGTAGCGGCCGGTGTGCAGTTCCACCCAGCGGCTGCCGGTGGCGCAGCAGGCATCCAATTGGGTCGGATCGGCGTCGACGAACAGGCTGACGCCGATGCCCGCCGCCTGCAAACGCCCCACCAGCTCGGCCAGGGGACCCGCCTGGGCGGCCACATCCAGACCGCCTTCGGTGGTCACCTCCTGGCGCTTTTCCGGCACCAGGGTGACCATGTCCGGCCGCAGCCGCAGGGCGATCGCCTCCATCTCGGCGGTGGCGGCCATCTCAAGGTTGAGCCGGGAGCGCACTGTGGCCCGCAGCAGTTCCACATCCCGGTCCTGAATGTGGCGCCGGTCTTCGCGCAGATGCACGGTGATGCCGTCGGCGCCGCCCAGTTCCGCCAGCAGGGCATAGCTGACCGGATCCGGCTCCACGGTGCGCCGGGCCTGACGCACGTTGGCGATGTGATCGATGTTGACGCCGAGGCTGGCCATGAACGGGGCGCGGCAGGTGGCGCGGCAAAGGAGGGTGGGAGAACCGTATCGGCCGAAGGTTCAACTGCCCGCTTCGATGCGGTGCGGGCCGGGCTCTGCCCCTAGGTTGAAACCACAGATTTTGAGCGCGCAACGGTGTTGGCGGCACGGCGATCACTCCAGGCCGATCGTCCTGAGGACAGCAGCCAGTCTTTCCAGGCCCAGTCCCCGCAGTTCCAGCCCGCACCGATGAATCAACTCGCCCAGGAACGGCAACGGTGTCTGGGGACCGGCATCAGCCCCTGGCTGGCGCCGCTGGCGATCCTGCTCACCCACGATCTGGCCCTGCCCGGCTATTTCGATGGTGTGCGGGTGCTGGACCGGCAGCATCTGCCCCGCGACGGCGCCGTCTTGCTGGCCCCCACCCACCGCGCCCGCTGGGATGCCCTGCTGCTGCCCCACGCCGCCGGTCGCCGGGTCACGGGGCGGGATTGCCGCTTCATGGTCACCATTGATGAGATGAAGGGGCTGCAGGGCTGGTTTCTGCACCGGCTCGGCTGCTTCCCCGTCGATCAGGGGCGCCCCACCCTGGCGAGCCTGCGCTACGCCATCGATCTGCTCGGCAATGGCCAGCAGTTGGTGGTCTTCCCCGAGGGGCGCATCCATCGCGATGACGGGGGGATCCGGCTGCAGCAGGGACTGGCCCGTCTGGCCCAGATGGCGGCGGCCCAGGGCATCGCCGTGCCGGTGGTGCCGGTGGGCATCGCCTATGGCCATCCCCAGCCGCGGCTGGGGGATGGGGCGGCCGTCTGCTTCGGGTCGCCCCTGTGGCCCAGTGGGCAGGGTCGGGACGCCGCCCGCCGCTTCACCCACGACCTGGGCCTGGCGATGGAGTCGGCCGAGCAAGCGGCCCGTACGGCGGTGGGTCGCCCGATCAGCCGCACCTAGAGTTCGCCACACCCCTTCGGCGTCATCGTGATCAGGCCCGATTCTCCCCACGCCTCCGCTCCCAGGACCTCGCTTCGTTTGCAAGGCCGGGTCCTGGGGCTGAGCCTCGGCCTGCTGGCCCTGGTCTCCCCGTTCGTGGCCCCGGTGGCCCGGGCCCAGAGCGAGGCCGCCCCAGCGGCACCGGCTGCTGGCACGGCCTTCGATGTGGCGGCCGTGCGCCAGTTGCTGGCCCGTGGCGATGCCGCCGCCGCCGCCGGCAATCTGGTGGAGGCCCGCCGCCTCTATGACGACGCGCGCGTCGCCAGCAAGCAGCTTTCGGGCTTCTACCGCACCATTGCCGGTGCCTTCCGCGGTCTCGATGCCCGCATCCCCCGGGAGATGGACGACAAGGGACGGCAGTCGATCGAGCTGCTGGCCCAGGCCAACATGCGCCTGGCGGCTCTGTTTCGTCGCCAGGGCCAGCCGGAGGTGGCCGTACCCCTGTTGGTGGAGGTGTTGACCGCCACCACGCCGGCTTCGGAGCAGGGGCGCAAGGCCTACCAGCAGCTGGTGGAGATCGGCTTCGTGGCCACCCCCTATGCCGCCGGTGCGGCTGCTGGCAACTAGATTCCCGCTGCACCCCTGCCCCCCAGCTGCGTCATGGTTCAACCGGATCAGGTCAGGGATGCCATCCGTCGCGCCCTGCCCGATGCCGCCGTGGAGGTCGAGGATCTCACCGGTGGCGGTGACCATCTGCAGGTGAAGGTGGTGTCCGCCGCCTTCGCCGGCCTCAACCGGGTGCGCCAGCACCAGCTGGTCTACGGCGCCCTGCGCGGTGAATTGGCCAGCGAGGCGATTCACGCCCTGGCCGTGCAGACTTCCACTCCTTGAATCCACCCATGGATCCGACCACCCAGCAACGCATTGAAACCCTGGTCAGCAGCAGCCCGGTGCGGGTCTTCATGAAGGGCACCAAACTGATGCCTCAGTGCGGTTTCTCCAACAACGTCGTCCAGATCCTGCATGCCCTCGGCGTGTCGTTTGAAACCTTCGACGTGCTCTCTGATCCTGAGATTCGTCAGGGCATCAAGGAGTTTTCCGAATGGCCGACGATCCCCCAGGTGTATGTCAAGGGCGAGTTCCTGGGCGGCTCCGACATCCTGATCGAGATGTACAACAGCGGCGAGCTGCGCGAGAAGCTTGAGGTGGCCCTGGCCTCCTGAAGCCCTGGGGCACCAGTGGTGCATGGACGGCTGACGGGCCCGCCCGTATGTTCCTTGATGTCGCTGATGACAGGAAGCTGTTGGCCAGTTGATCGTCGCCGAGGCGGTTAGGGTCTTGCGGCGTCAAGTCACTTCTGAGCCATCTGAGCCTTCGCATCGGCCCCGTTGCGCCCTCAAAGCGGCACTTCGGAGCCATTGGCATCGGCCCTGATGCGCACCCGCGAACTGGGCCGATCCAGACCATCCCTTCTCGATGAGCTGTTCCATTCCATTCAGTTGCCGCGGAGCCTGGTGGCTGATTCGAAGGGATCCGGCAGCACAGGTTTGAAGGATGCCTCCGAGCTATGGGATCAGCGGCCCGGCTTGGGGCTGGCATGGCCGAGGCGGCGGGGGAGATCTGTTCCCGGCAGCCTGGGCGAATCGGTCAGAGACCGGCTGGGCTGGTTGGTATGAAGTGTGTTGGCCTTCTCGCTCGGCGAGGTCCATGGCCACCAGGCTGTTAAACCCGACCGCTCTCGAACAGGGTGCGGCGGTCGCCGTCGGCGCCGATGAAGGCCGAGGGATCCATGATCCAGCGATCCATCAGCTCCTCCAGGCGTCGCTGGGAGATGGGATCGAGCACGGCCGTGCGCCGCAGGGCGTGCAGATAGCCGTCGGCATAGAGGCGAAGTTCGCCCGGGCCGTGGTGGCGATGGGCCAGCTCCTGGCAGGCGTCGCACAGGGACTGGAAGTGGCGAATGGCGTCGGGATGTTGCAGGGATGTCATGGGGGCTCCAACCCGTTGGCCCATTCTGTCGTGTGACGCAGCCCCTGGCGGGCCCGAGCCGCTACAGCCGCCGGTCGGATGCCCGCCCCGTTCGCGGATGCTGGCCTCACCGCCGGGATGCGGTCTCCGATCGCCGATCCCCTTTGATCCCGATTGCGTCAGCAAACCAAAGTGAAAAGGGTCAAAGGAAGCACTCGATACCCGCTTGATGGCGAAAGCAACGTTAAGTTAGGTGCATTCGATGCTTGTGGCGCCGTGTTGGGGGATGTTGGCAAACTGACAATTCCCTCTGATGCCAAGCCCTCATCCCTGACGTTGAGGCTTTTCGGATGGTGCAGCAGTCGGTGAGCGAATCCTCAGGCCATCCCAAGCGTGTGTTGGTGGTTGATCCCCACGCCACTTTGCGCACCGTGTTGGCGCAAAGACTTCGTCAGGATGGCCATCTGGCGGCGGCGGTGGCCACGGCCCGCGAGGCCCTGGAAATCTGCCACGACCAATCCCCCGATCTGCTCGTCAGCGCCGAACTGCTGGAGGAGACTTCCGCCCTGCGTCTGGCCAGCCAGTTGCACTGCGCCGTGATGGTGCTCACGGCCCGCTCTGGCTCCGAGCCGGTGGTGGCCTTGCTGGATGCGGGCGCTGACGATGTGTTGCGCAAACCCTTCGGCCTTGAGGAGCTGGCGGCTCGTTGCCGCACCTTGTTGCGCCGCAGCGGCAGCGGTCTGCAGGAGCGGGTCTGCGTGGGGCCGTTGGAGGTGCATCTGCTGCTGCGCCAGGTCACCCTGCGGGATCAGCCGGTGGAGCTCAGCCCCCGCGAATTCGCCCTGCTCTGTGCTCTGTTGATGCCCCCTGGTGTGGTGCGCACCCGCCAAGAGCTGCTGCGCATGGCCTGGCCCCCCTTCAGTGGCGGCCCCCGCTCGGTCGACACCCAGGTGCTGACCCTGCGCCGCAAACTGGAGCAAGCGGGCCTTGGCGATGGCGGCGGCATCGAAACGATGCGTCAGCAGGGCTATCGCTTCAGCCTGGACACCCTGCCCGACCAGGACGAATCGGCGGTGGTGACGGCGCCCAGTCTGCTGGCCAGCCAGGCCAGCGGCGTCAGGTTGGCTTGATTGGGGTCGGCCTGATCCAGGTTGATCGGAGTGGCTTGGCTCCGTTTTGATCAGGTTCCGCCGGGCAGGGTTGGCCCCAAGGCGAACAGTCCGATCTCACCGGCAAGCAACAGGCCGCTCAGCAGGGCCAGCAGCTGGTAGGTCCAGGGTGGAGTGATGCGTCCCACCGCACGGGTGTCGATGCCGCTGGCGGCGCTGAAGCGCTCCAGAAAATCCTCAAACCCGGCAATGCGCTGGGGCAGCAGATAGGAGCGGCCAGATCCGGATCGAGGACGCGTGCCAGAACCTGATTGAGCAACGGCCCCAACCCCATCGATCGTCTGCGCACCAGCCCCCGATTCGGCTTCCGTCCCAGCTTCAAGCGTCGATGGCTTGTTAGGTCCCCGTTGAGCCTCAGTCGACAAGCCGAACTTGATGTCTGCCCAGGATTCGCTCCCTTCGCCAGCCATGGGCTCCGGGCCCCTGGCGTTGGTCCCGGCCGGCTCCGGCTGCGCAGAGAGCGGCTGGCTGCGCACGTAGAACACCCGGCCGCCCTGGCTGGTGGCCACCGGGGTCAGGCCGGTGATGGCCGGCCAGTCCAGGCTCCAGCCCCGCCGCAGCCACCAGGCGCACCAGGGGGGATGGCCCACCCGCAGTCCCCGTTCGTCCAGTTCCACCCGCTCACTGGTGATCGCCACGATCAGCCCCAGGCCCGTGACCAGGGCCAGGGCCATCCAGGGCCGCAAGGCGCTCGGGGCCAGCAGCGGCAGGGGCAGCACCAGGGCCAGATACAGGCTGATCAGCGTCAGGCGGATCAGGGCGGCCATCGGGTAATAGCGGGCGCCGTTGCTCATCGGTCCTGAAGCAGCTGTTGTTGGCGTTGGGGATGGACGTTGGTCCGCTGGCTGAGATTCCGCTCAGCGATCGTCGGCGGAGCCGGGCAGCGGTTCGATCACGCTGGAGGGCTGGTAGCGGCCGCTGAACACTTCGGCTTCGCGGCCTTTCCAGAACTCGCCGAGGCGCATCAGGTCGGCATGGGCCTCGCCCAGCCGTTCCACGAACTCCTGGGGCTCCATCGTGTCCTTGGCCTCCTTGAGTTTGGCCAGCCGCAGCAGATGCCACATCCAGGGTTTGCCCAACTCGCCGCGGCTCTCCAGGTAGCGGGCCAGATCGGAGGAATTGGGAAGGGAACTGGAGCTCATCGATGGCGCTCTCGCAGGTGGCCAGCCTATGGAGGGCCGCTGGGCGGCCGTGGCCCTGCGCGCCAGCTTCAGTAGAGCTCCGGCCGGAGATCGTCGTGGTAGCGGCTGCCGGCCGGATGGGTGGGGCCGTAATCGCTGGGCCGGCAGTCGGCGATCAGCAGGGTGGCTTCGGGGCGGGCCGCCAGCAGCAGATCGCCGTGGGGGCCGCAG
>CAIKWV010000486.1 GCA_903831165.1 uncultured cyanobacterium | reverse complement strand
GCCAGCCCACATCCGCCGCCGCGGTGGTGCCGTCGCTGAAGTGGACCCCCTCCACCAGCACATCGGTGTTGACCACCAGCGCCGAGCTGCCTGAGGGTTCGGCCAGCAGGGCCGCATCGTCGGCGAACTGGCCCGGTGGGGCGAAGGCCCCCAGCCGGCGGATCAGTTCCCATTCGCCCAGGTTGGCCAAGGTTTCCTGGCGCTGGTCAATTGGGGCGACGGGGCCCGATCCGGATGGAGCCGGCCCGGCCGCAACCTGTGCGGGAGCTGAATCAGCGCCGAGACGTTCCATCCATCACCCAGAAGGTCTCGGAAGGAGAATCCAATGGCGCCCTGCTGCCCATGGCCCTCAGGCGTGGGGCCGCAGGTTTTCAGCCCCGTCGATCACCGTCGCCTTGACGATGCCGTCGTCGGCGGTGAGCTCCTCGAGCACATCGAAGCCATCCACCACGTAGCCGAAGGCGGCGTAGCGGCCATCGATCAGGTTGAGGCCGGCGGGGGTGAGCTCGGCCTCGAACAGGAACAGGAAGAACTGGGAGGAGCCATCGCCGAGGTCCTCATCGGAATGGGCCCAGCCCAGGGTGCCCTTGGCGTTGAACGGCAGTGTCGGCTCGGCCTTGAACAGGCCCAGCTCCTCGAAGGTCTGGTTGTAGAAGGGCACGGCCTCGCCGGGCACCTTGATCTCCAGGGGCACCTGGCGCTTCTGCTTGCTGACCGGATCGATGAAGCCATCGGCGGGCCCGGCTGGATCGCCGGTCTGGAGCACGTAGAAGTCTTCGGCCCGGATGAAGGGCAGCTTGTCGTAAAAGCCCCGCTGCACCAGATCCACAAAGGCGCCTGCGGTCAGCGGTGCGTTGTAGCCGTCCACCACGGCGATCAGATCGCCCTTGGTGGTGGTGAGCTTGACGCTGGCCCGGCCCAGCAGCCTCGGCAGATCGGCGTATTCACTTGGAATCTGGAACGGGAACGGGCCCACCAGCAGCGCTTCGGCGTCGCCGATGCTGTCGAGGGCGACGCGGCGGGCATCGAGGAAGGCGTCGCGCTCCTGGCCATCGGCCGCTGAAACCAGCGTCTCGAACTGGCTCGCCAGCTGCTCGAACAGCGCCTCGGCCCTGGGCCGGTCGTCGCTCTGGAAACTGGCCAGAATCGCGTTGCGCTTCAGAGTGAACACCGACTGGGTGCGGCGCACGCTGGAGGCCAGGGACGGCCAGCGCTTGGCGCGCAGATCGTCACTGGTGCTCTCCAGCCGGTGCTGGATCTCCTGCAGATCCTTCTGCTCAATCGGCAGGGCGTTGCGCAGCAGGGCCGAGGGATCGGTGACGGCATTGCCCTGGGGCAGGGCGGTCCAGGCCGCCGGCACGGTGAGCAGCAGGCCCAGCAGGGCCGCCAGGCAGGCGGAGCCGATCTGGCGCCAGACGCCGGCCGGGGATGGTGAGGCCGATGCGGCGACACGGCTGAAACGTGATCCTGCCCCGACGAACGCTGGCCCTGTGCCCATGGTTCCCCTGTCGTTAAGCGGACTCTGGCACAGCTCGCCAGGCAGGCAGGCGGCCGGCGGCGCCGGGCGTTGCCGGTAGCCAGACGTACAATCCACCGGATTCGAACCGCCGGAATGATCTCCAGCAACGATTTTCGAACCGGAACCACCATCGAGCTGGATGGCAATGTCTGGCGGGTCGTCGAGTTTCTGCACGTCAAGCCCGGTAAAGGCTCCGCTTTCGTGCGCACCAAGCTCAAGGCCGTCCAGAGCGGCAACGTCGTGGAGAAGACCTTCCGCGCCGGCGAGACCATGGCGCAGGCCGTGCTGGAGAAGGCCACCCTGCAGCACACCTACATGGAGGCCGAGGACTTCGTCTTCATGGACATGGCCTCCTATGAGGAGACCCGCCTGACCGCCAAGCAGATCGGCGATGGCCGCAAGTACCTCAAGGAAGGCATGGAGGTCAGCGTCATCTATTGGAACGGCAAGCCGCTCGAGGTGGAGCTGCCCAATTCCGTGATCCTCGAAGTCACCCAGACCGATCCCGGCGTCAAGGGCGACACGGCCACCGGCGGCACCAAGCCCGCCATCGTCGAGACCGGTGCCCAGGTGATGGTGCCCCTGTTCATCACCATCGGCGAGAAGATCAAGATCGACACGCGCAACGACAGCTATCTCGGCCGGGAGTCCTGATCACCATGCAGCTCGATCACGACCAGCTCCGCTCGCTTCTGGCCCTGCTGGCTGAAAGCGACATCCAGGAACTCTGCCTCGAAGGCGACGACTTCCGTCTGGAGGTGCGCCGCAATCTGCCAGCCAGTGCTTCGGTGGCCATGGTGCAGGCCCCCCTGCAGGTCGCGCCGACCGCCCCGGCTGCCGCCGCCGCGTCCGCCGCTGCCCCTTCGGTGCCGCCGCCGGCGCCGCCGGCGGTGCGCAGCGATCTGCAGGCGATCACGGCGCCGATGGTGGGCACCTTCTACCGCTCCCCGGCCCCGGGTGAACCGGCCTTCGTTGAGATCGGTAGCCGCATCAGCGCCGGCCAGCCCGTCTGCATCCTTGAGGCGATGAAGCTGATGAATGAACTGGAAGCGGAGATCAGCGGCGAAGTCGTCGAGATCCTGCTGGAAAACGGCACCCCGGTCGAATTCGGCCAGGTGCTGATGCGGATCAAGCCCGGCTGAGGGCCGGCACCGCTGAACCTGGGCATCGGGCTGCAGCCGGGCTGGTCAGCCAGCCGCCTCAGCCCAGCTCCCGCGCTGTGGCGATCGCCGCCACCATGCTTTCGGGTCGGGCCAGGCCTTGGCCGGCGATGGCGAAGGCGGTGCCGTGATCCGGAGAGGTGCGCAGGAACGGCAGCCCCAGCGTCGTGTTGACGGCGGCGTCGAAGGCCAGCAGCTTCAGCGGGATCAGCCCCTGATCGTGATAGAGGGCCAGGTAGCCGTCGGGGCCGCCTTCGCCAGTGCGCCAGGCCGAGGCGGCCTCCAGCCAGCAGCTATCGGGGGGCAAGGGTCCCTCCAGCCGCACCTCGGGATGGCGCCGGCGCCATTGCTGCAGACAGTCCAGCAGCCAGTCCTGCTCCTCCCGGCCCAGCCGTCCCGCTTCTCCCGCATGGGGATTAAGGCCGGCCACCACCAGCCGGGGCCGGGGCTCAAAGCGCTGGCAAAAGGCCAGCAGCACGTCCAGCTTGGCGCTGATCAGCGCCGCATTGAGCTGGCCGGGCACCGCCGCCAGGGGGATGTGGGTGGTGGCCAGCAGGGTGTTGAACCGCCAGGATCCGGCGGCGGAGCGGGCGGTGAACAGCATCGAGGCCGAATCCACCCCGGCCAGTTCCGCCAGCCGTTCGGTCTGGCCGGGATAGTCGTGGCCGGCGGCATGCCAGCTGCTCTTGGCGATCGGCGCCGTCACCAGGGCATCACAGGCGCCGTCGAGCACCAGCCGGACGGACTGGGTGAGCCAGTCAAAGCTTGCGGCCCCCGCGGCAGCGCCGCTCTCGCCGGGTTGGATGCCCTCGGGCAGGGGCCGATCGAAGATCTCGTACTGGGTCGGATCGGCGACCTGGCAGCGGTCCCGCAGGCGTTGATAGCCCTCGATCAGCCACTGGCGACAGCCCACCAGCACCACCTCGCCAGGCTGCGGGGTTCCGGTTCCGGTGGCCAGCGCCCCGAGGGTGACCTCCAGGCCGATGCCCGCCGGATCGCCAAGGGCGATGGCAATCCGGCGGGGTCTGGGGTTCGATGGGGGTTGATTGCTGTTGTTGGGGCCGATGTTCCGTCTGATGTTGCTGGGAACCATCTTGCTGGTGGTTGGACTGAGCTTCCGCAATGGCTGGGTGGTGGTGAACTGGAACAAGCTCTTCACCGACATCAACCTGCCGTTCCTGGCCCAGCCGGAACCGACCAAGAATTTCAAGTTCAAGGGCCAATGAGGCCGATGGCGTGGCGATGGGCGGGCGTCACGGCGCGACGTTCCCCGCGGCGGGGGATCTCAGCGGCAGGGCGGGGTCCTGGCGTTCAGGCCTGCTGATCAGCAATGCGGCCGCCCAGCCCGTGAACCCTGCCGAGCCCATGGCCGGAGCTGGCTTGGTGCGGCTGGCTTCAGGGGCGCGAATCCGGCCCGAGCCGCGATGGCCGCGTTCGCGGAACAATGTCTCGACAGCCCGGATCAGCCTGTTGCCGGCTGTGCATCACGCTGATCAACAGAGGGATGGCTGGCTGGCCAAGGAGCGCTTCAACATCGCTGAGATGGGTTGTTGAGCAGCCCCGTGGAGCGCCGCCAGGTTGGCTGGGCGGAGTTTGGGGGCTGAGGCGCTAAGGAGATTCTGGATCACCGCAATTTGGCCCCCAAGTCCACTGAGAACCATGGCCGCATCAGCATGCTCTTGATCATGGCTCCGGTTTTCCAGGTCTTCCCTAAGCCGTTGGATTCAGGGAGGCCCTGTAGCCCTCGCGGAAGCTGGGGTAGCGCAGGCGATAGCCCAGTCCCTGGCGCAGCAGGGCACTGCTGACGCGGCGGTTCTCGCTCCAGAAACTGCGTGCCATCGGGCTCATCGTCGCGGCGATCTGGTCGTACTCCTGCAGGCCGGGCAGTTTGCAGCCCAGCAGATGGGCGGCGTAGCCGAGGGTTTCGCTGGAGGGGCAGGGGTACTCATCCGCCAGGATCAGGGTCTCCGGCCTGGTGGCGGCCGGCAGCGCCAGGTTGTGCAGTAGCGCCCCGACAATGTCGTCGACGTGGATGCGGCAGAACACCTGGCCGTGCTTGTGGATCAGGCGGGCCCGGCCCTGGCGCAGGTCGTTGAAGGGGGTGCGGCCAGGTCCGTAGATCGCCGGCAGGCGGAACACCTGCAGGGGCAGGCCGCGGCTGCGCCAGGCCCGCTCACAGGCCAGCCGGGCGCGGCTGCGTTCCAGGCCGGGCACCGTGGCCGCGGTTTCATCCACCCAGGCCCCGCCGGTGTCGCCGTAGACGCCGGTGGTGGAGAGGTAGCCCAGCCATTGCAGCGGCATTGCCGCCAGCTGGTCGCCGAGCTGATCGAGCACCGGATCCAGGCCGGAGCCATCGGGGGGGATCGTCACCAGCACATGGGTGACGCCGGCCAGCTCCCGGGCGCTGGGCAAGATCCCGTTCGCCGGGTCGAAGCGCAGCGGGTGGGGGGCCGTCACCCCACCGGTGGCCTCGGGATCCAGGTCCGGATCGGGTTCCCTGGGCTGGCGATGGCTGACGCTGGTGGCGATGCCATGCCGCGCCAGGACCGTGGCGAAGCGGCTGCCGGTGTAGCCGCCCCCCAGCACCAGCACGCGCCCGAAGGCTTCAGGCGCCAGCTCGCTGACGGCTTCCGTTGCGGCCGCGGCGGCCCGGGAGTTGACAGGTGGCGTCGTCATGAGTACATCTGTATCACAGCCTTCGCGTTCAACCCGTGACTGCCTCCATTTTTCCTGGCGCCACTCTCTTCGAGAACCCGTTTGCCTCGGCCAGCGGCCCTGACAGCATCCGCATTGACAGCTCGGCCTTCCAGAGCGCGCTCGCCGCTGCCTCCCGTGCCACGGCCCGCAACTCTCCTGGTCGCCTGGCCCAAGGCAGCCCTGGCATCACGCAAACCCCTGCGGCCATGCTCTTTGCCGGAGCCGGGGCCGTTTCCGGGCTGCCGGGCTCCAGCTTGCCCGGCTCCACCCGCCTGATCGCCGCTGCGGTGGCCCGCGTCCCCTCCCGCCGCCGGCCAGCCATCGCTCCCTTCAGCAGCGCTGAGGCCCGGGTTGGGGTGCCCCTGGCCCTGGCGGCGGTGCTGTTGTGTGTGGCCCTGCTGGTGGCGCCGGAGCAACCCCGCGATCAGGAGGCCATCTGCCAGCGCCACAACGGTG
>CAIKWV010000485.1 GCA_903831165.1 uncultured cyanobacterium | reverse complement strand
GGCCGGCTGTCGCGAATCTCCCTTGGCCGGCGGCGGGCTGGTGCGGACGTTGTCAGGCTTGGAGCCAATCCCGGCCTGGTTCCATGCCCTCCTCGCCCACCGTCCTGGCGTCGCCCGTGCGGCTCTACCGCATGGTCACCCCGGATCACCTCTGCCCCTATGGGCTGAAGGCCGTGGAGTTGCTGCAGGCCCAGGGCATCGCCTTTGAGGACCATCCCCTGGAGACGGCCGAGGCGGTGGAGGCGTTCAAGCGGCAGCACGGAGTGGCGGCCACCCCGCAGATCTTTGCCGGCGCGGAGCGCATCGGCGGCTACACCGACCTGGCCCAGCGGCTGGGGGTCAAACCCGAAAAGAGCGGGGAGCGCAGTTATCGGGCCGTGCTGGTGGTGTTCGGCACGGCCCTGCTGGTGGCCGTGGCGGTCAGCCGTGGCCTGGCCGCTCCGATCGAGGTGGTGGATCGCTTCATGGGCGTGGCCCTGGCTTTGCTGGCCTGCCTGAAGCTGATGGATCCGGGGGCTTTTCGCACCACGTTCCGCAAGTACGACCGTCTCACCCAGGCCTGGTCCCGCTACGGCCAGGCCTATCCCTGGTTGGAGCTGCTGGTGGGACTCGCCATCCTGTCCCGCTGGGCGCCCCTGCCGGTGGGTGTGCTGGCCATCGCCATGGGTCTGGAGGGGGCCTTCTCGGTGATCAAGGCGGTTTATGTCGACAAGCTCGACCTCGATTGCGCCTGCGTCGGCGGCAACACCCGCACGCCCCTGGGGGCCGTCAGTGTGCTGGAGAACCTGATGATGGTGGCGATGGGGGTGGCCCTGGTCGTGATGCCCGGGTCCTGAGCCTGGCCCGCCGGCGTCCGCAGATCCCCACTGGGCGGAGGCATGGCGGTCGCCTGGGTCGATCGTTGCCAGATTGAGGTCCTG
This sequence comes from uncultured cyanobacterium, assembly GCA_903831165.1. GTDB lineage: Bacteria > Cyanobacteriota > Cyanobacteriia > PCC-6307 > Cyanobiaceae > Cyanobium. The sequence goes on along the minus strand of CAIKWV010000485.1, from coordinate 2,252 downwards.
CCTGCGGCCCGGCCTGTCCATGTCCCTGTTGCCTCAGACGCTGCACCCCGAGCAGCTGCGGGCTTATCGGTTCGGTGAGCACGATCACTGTCGCCTGGCGCTGATCGCCGATCCCTCCACCCACAGCGGCGGGCCGACGCTGATGCTGGAGATCCACGACCCCGGCGATCGGGTGCCGCCCCATCGCCACGACCATGCGGTGGAGTTGTTTTTCGTGCTCAGCGGGCAGGTGTTGTTTCACGTGGACGGCACCACGATGGCAGCCGTCGCCGGTGACAGCGTGGTGGTGCCGGAGGGTGCCCTGCATGACCTGGAGAATCCAGGCCCGGGTCGGCTGTATCTGCTGACGGTGGTCAGCAGCGACGACGGCTTTGCCGAGCAGCTGCGCCATGGCATCCCCAGTCCGCTGGATGCCGAAGACCTGAAGGTCTTGCGCAGCCTCTGAGCGGCTCGGCGCCGCTGATCGCCGGCGGCAGCGACTGGCCCAGGCGCTGCGACGCGGATCCGGCCGACCGGAGCTGGCCCGCTGCTGGAGATCCCGGCCGAACTGGGCAACCTGGAGGCGGGGCTGGAGCGATGGGCGCAGCTGTTGCGGCTGCCGATCTTCTGAGCTCCGAGCCGCAAGCCTCTGGCTGGGCTCAGCTGGCCGGCAGTACGGAGTAGTGATCCACCACCAGCCCTTTGCGTTGTTCCGGTCGACCTTCCATGCCTCCTGGCAGGTCGATCTGGGGCAGGAGGGTGGAGGCTGCCCAACGGTCGTAGGCCTCCTGTCCCTCCCAGAGGGACACGATCATCAGGCCGCCTTCCACCTCCGCCACCGTCCGCAGTAGCTGGGCCTGAGGTTGCTCCTTGCCTTCGAGCTGGGCCAGATCCACCTGGAACTGCTCCAATGTCGCCCCGGGCCAGAAATTCGCCACCATGTGCACGGTCCGATCTCCGATTGTTTGCTCTGCCCCAGGAATCTGGCAGAGGTCATCGGCTTCTGCCCAGCCACGCCGCGCTCAAGCGTTGGGGGCTTCACAAGGGTGTCTAGCCCGTGAGCCAGGTGCCCACGCCCTTGCTCCACGCCCGTTTCCAGAAGGGGGCCTCGTGTTTGAGGGCCTCCAGCAGCCCCTGCAACCTGGTGCAGCTGCTGCCGCGGCTGAACGAGGGGCCCTGAGGAGGCCTCAGCTGCTGGCTGGGGTTCGCCATACTTTGCCCCTAACCCCAGACCTTGACCCTGGAGCTCCCTGATGCCACGTTCCAAGGGACGTGCTCTTGGCCTTCCATTCCGGGCTGCCCACCCCCTTCCCCTGAAGCCCCGTCCTTCCACCATGGCCAAGGTTGAGATCTACGTCTGGACGTCCTGTCCCTTCTGCATTCGTGCCAAGCAGCTCCTCGATCGCAAGGGAGTGGACTACATCGAATATGCAATTGATGGCGATGATCGCGCCCGGCAGGCGATGGTGCAGCGCGGCACCGGTGGCTCCCGCTCCCTGCCCCAGACCTTCATCAACGATCAACACATCGGCGGCTGCGACGATCTGCACCGTCTGGAGCGCCAGGGTCAGTTGGATGCGTTGCTGGCCTGATTGCCCGTCCCCTTCTGCCCTTCCGCTCCCATCAGCCGGGTGCTGCAGGACTGGCGCCAGCGCTCGACCGCGCCTTCCACCAGCAGCGCCTCGGCCTGGGCCACACCTTCCGCCAGCGAGTCGGCCAGCCCCGCTCGCCAGAGCTGGAAACCGCCATTCCAGATCAGGCCTTCTCGCAGCGGTCCCTTGCCCACCAGGGCCGCCAGCGCCTGGTCGCGCCAGGCCGTCAGGCTGGTGAGTTCCACCTCAGGCACCCGCAGGCCATGGTCGCGGGCCTGCAGCAGCAGCCGCTCCGGTGTCGCCTGGCCGGCGCGGCGATGGGCGGCAATCGCCACCCTGCTGGTGGGCAGATCCACGCCCCCCTCCAGCCCCTTAATCAGCAGGACTTCCGCCTGTCCCACGGCCTCCAGGGCCTCCCAGGCCAGGGCTTCGGTGGGGGCGTGCACGAAGCCACTCACCTGCAGATCGGCCTGGGGGCAGCAGCTCCACAGCAGTTCGAGGGTGGCGATCGGCGGGCGCTTGCCGATCTGGCGGCGGATCGGGATCAGCCGTTCGGCCGCCGCGATGTGGCGGGGCTGGTGCAGCAGGGCCAGGCCGCAGGACGCGAAACCGGCCTGCACCGCCGGCCAGTCCAGCTGGCGCAGCTCCAGCCCCAGGGCGGCGAGGGCCTCGCCGTTGCTG
>CAIKWV010000484.1 GCA_903831165.1 uncultured cyanobacterium | reverse complement strand
TCGCCGCAACATGGCCGTGGTCACCGGTGCCTATCGCACCGACATCCAGCTGGCGGCCTTGGAGGCCTCCACCCAGTGCCTGATCCTCACCGGCGCCGGCGACCCCCTGCCCCAGCTGATCAACCGCGCCGAAGAGCTGGAGGTCCCCGTGCTCAAGGTCGATCACGACACCCTGACCACCGTCGAGGTGATCGAGGCGGCCATCGGCCATGTGCGCCTGCATGAAGCGGTGAAGGCCACCTACGCGATCCGTCTGGTGGAAGAGAGCTGCCGCTTCGAGCGCCTGTTCGAGCGGCTCAAACTGCCGGTGCGCGCCTGAGTGCCGAGATCCCGGCAACGCTGCTAGGTTCGAAGGCAATTCAGGTCGGCAACGGGTGACCCGGTCCCTAGATCTTCCGGCTCTCGACCGGATCGACACCCTGGCCCAGGAACTGGCCATGCTCCAGGACCGGGGCAAACGCCGCATTGCCATCCTCGGCAGCCGTCATGTGCCGGTGGTCTCGATTCATCTGGTGGAGCTGGTGGCCCGCTCCCTGGCCCAGGAGGGGCACAACCTGATCACCTCCGGCGCCCAGGGGGTGAACTCGGCGGTGATCCGCAGCGTTCTGGATGTGGATCCGGGTCGGCTCACCGTGCTGTTGCCCCAGAGCATGGAGCGGCAACCCCTGGAATCGCGCGACCAACTGGAGCAGGTGCTGCATCTGGTCGAGAAGCCCGAGCACGATGAGCTGCCGCTGCCAATGGCCAGCAGCCTCTGCAACCAGGAGATCATCAGCCGCTGTGACCAACTGATCTGCTACGCCTTCCACGACAGCGAAACCCTGCTGAGCAGCTGCCGCACCGCCGAGGACATGGGCAAGGTGGTCAGCCTGATGTTCTTCGACTGAGGCGCAGGTCGGGTCTTCAAGAGCTGCTGCCGGACAGCTGACACCCGCTCGGCCCCAGCCGCCGCTCCGTCGACCGGTAGCGCCGCTGTCGGCATTTGCTGCGAAGGCAGTGGCGGCGTGTGCAAAGGCTGGGAAGGCCGTGGCTTCGAATCAAGTGGCTATCAGGACAGTGGCTCCGAAGGCCGTGGTTGTGAAGGCAGTTCCTCAGATGACAGTGACGGCGAAGGCAGTGGCGGCGAGGGCTGTGACGCCGAGGGCAGCACCTGCAGGCTGGTGCCCTCCCGGCCCATCACCCGCACCGAAGCGCCCACCGCCAGGGCCTGGCCGGGATCCAGGTTCACGGCCGCCCAGCTCTGGCCCTGCCAGCGCACCCGCCCGGCACCCGTGGCGGCGAAGGCCTCGATCACTTCGGCCCACTCGGCCCGGGGGCTGGCATGCAGGGCCCGGTCCCGCTGGCGGCGATCCCAGCGCCGCAGCCAGCCATAGCCCAGGCCCACCAGTCCCAGAAACAGCACCACCTGCAGCGCCACCGGCAGCGCCAGCAGCACGCTGGCCAGGGTGAGCACCAGGCCACTGAGGCCGGCGATCAGCAGCAGGCCGTCCGTATCGAAGCCGGTGAGCGCCAGCAGCAGCAGCACGGCACCGACGATCAGCCAGATCAGGGGAGGTGTGAACATCACAGGGGACCGCGCCTGACCGGACTCTCCATCCTGTCTAAGTTGCAGACACTGGGGAGAGGCTGATGGAGTTTCTGATCGTGCCGGTACTGGCCGTGTTGGCGGCCGTTGGCGTCAGCAGCGTCAAGGTCACCAGCAGCAGCCGCTCGATGCTGGTGGAGCGTCTCGGCAAGTACAACCGCCAGCTCAAGCCCGGCCTCTCGCTGGTGCTGCCGGGGGTGGAACGGGTGGTGAGCCACGAATCGCTGAAGGAGCGGGTGCTCGACATCCCACCGCAGCAGTGCATCACCAAGGACAACGTCTCGATCGAGGTGGATGCGGTCGTCTACTGGCAGCTGCTGGAACACGCCCGCGCCTACTACGCCCTCGACAACCTGCAGTCGGCGATGGTGAATCTGGTGCTGACCCAGATCCGCGCCGAGATGGGCAAGCTCGATCTCGACCAGACCTTCACCACCCGCCAGGAGGTGAACGAGGTGCTGCTGCGCGAACTCGATCAGGCCACCGATCCCTGGGGCGTCAAGGTGACCCGGGTCGAGATGCGCGACATCAAGCCTTCGCACGGGGTGCAGCAGGCGATGGAGCAGCAGATGACCGCAGAACGGGAGAAGCGGGCGGCGATTCTGCGCTCGGAGGGGGAGCGGGAATCCCAGGTGAATGCGGCCCGGGGCCGGGCCGAGGCCCTGGTGCTCGATGCCAAAGCCAAGCAGGAGGCCCTGCTGCTGGAGGCCGATGCCCAGGCCCGTCAGCAGACGGTGCTGGCCAAGGCGCGGGGCGAAGCCGCCGCCGAACTGGCCAGGGTGATCAGCGCCGAGCCGGCCGCGGCCGAGAGCCTGCGGCTACTGCTGGCCAAAGACTGGATGGCCATGGGCCAGGAAATGGCCCGCTCCCCGGGGGGCAGCGTGCTGATGGTGGACCCCCAGAGCCCGGCCTCGCTGCTGGCGGCGCTCAAGGGGCTGCAGGAGAGGGGTTGAGCCCAACCCTCGAGAAGAACGAAACCTGAGCCATGGGGAGCGGACAACAGCCCGGACTTGGTGTTGCTTGCGGCCTACAGGGTCACGTCACCCCAGCTCTTCAGATGTCCTCGTCGTAGGAGCTGGAGCGTTGCCAGTCTTGCCAACCGGCCTGGGAATTGACATAGTCCTGGGCGCTGATCGCGAAACCGGCCTCAGCAGCAATGGATTCCGGGTCAGCAGCGCTGGCCTGGAGGCGAGATTCTAGTTCCGGGTCCTGGAAGACACGGGCGAGGAACTGCTGAAGCTGGGTGGAGGACATGGAACCAGGGAGCAGGGACGAGCCTGTTGTATGCAGGCAACCCTTCGCTGTCAGTCTCCAACACGACTTGGACAGGATCCAGACACCGATCGGCCAGCATCAGGTCAAACCGAGCTGGTGATGCTCCAATCCTGAGTGCGGACTCAGCATGCCCCTGGCAGGTTCAATCGTTGAACAACACCTCAGGGGCGCTGATCAGCGACGGGACCCGCGGACCCTCAGCCCGCCAGCACACCGCGCAGACCCTCGCTGTAGAGAATCGCCGTGCAGAGGATGCCACCCGCCCAGCAGAGGCTGCGCAACGGCGGCAGGTTGGCCACATAGGCGCCGATGTAGCCCAGGCGCAGGGCCGGATGCAGCCAGGCTGCCGCCAGGGCCAGGGCCGCCGGGGCCGAACCATGCCGGGCGGCCACCAGGGCCAGCAGGCAGGCCGGGGCATGCAGGCTGAAGGCCTCGAAGCAGTTCTGATGGGCCCAGTTGGCCCGTTTGCCCCAGGCCGGCAGGCGCTCGAACATCGCCCGGGGTGCGGCCAGGTCCGCCGGGGTGAAGTCCGCCTGGGAGCGGGCGGCCCCCAGGGGAATCAGGCTGGCCACCACCACAGCGCCCGAGAGCACCAGCGACCAGGCATAGGCGGCCCCCATGGCCCCCGGCGAAGCAACCGGCAGGGACAAGGCAGCCAGCAGGGCCAGGGGCGGCAGGGACAACAGCATGACGACGACGAAATCCGGTGGCCTCTTTTCTAGGCTGGCCGGGCGCCGCCCCAGGAGCCCACCCCATGGCTGAGTCCTACAGCTTCGACGTTGTCTCTGACTTTGATCGCCAGGAGCTGGTCAATGCCCTGGATCAGGTGCGCCGGGAGGTCGGCCAGCGCTACGACCTCAAGGACACAAACACCGAGATCGACCTGGAGGAGGCCAGCCTGACGATCACCACCTCCAGCGACATGAACCTGGATGCGGTGGCCGATGTGCTGCGCCAGAAGCTGACCAAGCGCAATCTGTCGCTCAAGATCCTGGACTTCCAGACCGCCGAACCGGTGGGCGGCAACCGGGTGCAGCAGCTGGTGAAGCTGCGCAAGGGATTGAGCCAGGAGCTGGCCAAGAAGCTCTCCAAGAAAGTGCGCGACGAGCTCAAGAAGGTGACCGTGGCCATCCAGGGCGACACCCTGCGGGTCACCGGCAAGAACAAGGACGATCTGCAGCAGGTGATCCAGCAGCTCAAGGGCGAGGACCTGGAGGTGCCGCTGCAGTTCGAGAACTACCGCTGAAGCCCCCCGGGGATTCGGTGGGCTGGG
>CAIKWV010000483.1 GCA_903831165.1 uncultured cyanobacterium | reverse complement strand
CTTGAGCACGTCATCGACGAGCACCGCCGCATGGCTCGGATCCACCTTGCCGCTGCTGACCCACTCCTGGCTCACATAGCGCAAGCGGTCGGCCACCAGGGAGGTGGTGCCCAGGCCGCGCAGCAACAGCATCTGCAGCAGATTGCCCTGATCCATGACTTGAGGTCCTCCGGGGAGCTGGTGGAGTTGGGCCCCGCAGGGCGCTGTGTTGAGGTTGGCGCTTCCTAGGCTCGCCGGCCATGGGCAATGACCGTCGCCTCTGGGGTCTCACCGCCGCTGCCGCCGGACTGCTGGCGGGCCTGGCCCTGGCGCCGGTGGGCCTGCCCCCGTTGCTGTGGCCCGCCCTGGCCCTGCTCTGGGCCCTGGCCGGTTCCCCGCCTCCGGCCCTGGGGCGCCGCCGCGGGCCGCTGCTGGCCGCCGGCCTCTGGGGACTGGCGGCGGTGCTGGTCAGCCATCGCTGGCTGCTGTGGCTCCATCCCCTCGACTGGATCGGGGTTCCGGGGCCGCTGAGCCTGCCGCTCTGCCTGGCCCTCTGGCTGGCTTGCGGCCTGCTCGGCGGCGCCCTGGTCGCCCTGTGGCTGGCCCTGGTGCGCCGACTGGAGGCCCGGCGGCTCAGCACAGCCCTGATCGGCTCGCTGCTCTGGGGGCTGGTGGAGGTGCAGCTGGCCCGGGGGCCCCTGTTCTGGTTCGGCCTGGGGTCCTCGGCGCTGCCGGGGGATCGCCCCCTGGCAGGCGTGGCGGCCCTGGCGGGGGCCGGGGCCGTGGCGGCACTGCAGCTGCTGATCGCCTGGTGCCTGTGGCGGGCCCTGGCGCCGATTCCCGGGCGCCGCCGCTGGCTGGTGGCGGGGTTGGCCGTGGTGGTGAGCGGGCATCTGGCCGGCGCCGCCGCCCTGGCGGCGATCGAGCCCCAGGCGGGCCCGGCGGAGCGGCTGCTGGTGCTGCAGCCGGCGATTCCCACCCGCCACAAGTTCGAGGCGCGCCAGCAACAGGTGTTGCTGCGCTTTCTGGCGGCGGCCCAGCGCCTGACCGCGCCGAAGGGCAGCGACTGGGACACCCAGCCCGGTTCCGCCCGCCCGACTGGCCAGGAAACGACCGGCCCTGGGCAGCACCCTGAAGATCGGCAGGACACGGACCTGCTCACCGGCGCTGACAACAGCGATGACCGCAGCGCCCCGGGCCGCAGCGACCGTCGTGATTGGGGCCCAGGGCAGGCAACAACGCCCCCCGGCTCCCCGAGCCTGGCCGCTGATCTCGTGGCCGTCCCGATCGCGGCAAGCCAGGACGCCGACTGGGACGACGGGACGTCAGTCCAGCCAGCCCCTCTCCCCGGACTTCCGGTTCAGGGCGCCACCAGCCTGGTGCTGCCGGAGGGCTCCCTGGCCCTGGGCCAGCCCCTGCCCCTACCCGCCGGCGTCGAGGTGCTCAGCGGCGGCTTCCGCCAGGAGGGCCTCGATCAGCGCAGCAGCCTGCTGCGCTTCGAGCCCGGCGAGCTGCTGGCCAGCGGCTGGGTGGACAAGCATCGGCTCGTGCCCCTGGGCGAATGGGTGCCCCTGGCCGGTCTATGGCGCTGGAGCGGACTCTCGGCGGTGGGCGGCCTGGAGCCGGGGCCGGCGTCCCGCCTGCTGCAGCGACCGAACGGTTCGGTGGCGGTGGCGATCTGCTACGAGCTCTCGGATGGGGCAGCCCTGGCGACCGCCAGTCGCGGCGGGGCCGGCTGGTTGCTGGCCAGCGCCAACCTCGATCCCTATCCCTTGCTGTTGCAGGACCAGTTCAAGGCTTTGGCCCAGCTGCGGGCGATCGAAACGGGCCGCTGGCTGGTCAGTGCCGCCAACACCGGCCCCAGCCTGCTGGTCGATGCCCGCGGCCGCCTGATCAAGCAGCTGCCGCCGGGACTGCGGCGCCAGGGGCTGATGACACCGCGGCGGCTCTCGGCCCTGACGCCCTACGTGCGCTGGGGCGAATGGCCGCTGCTGGTCCTGCTGCTGTTGACGGCGCTGATGCTGCGCCCGTTCGAGCGCCGCCAGCCCCTGGTCAACACAGACGGGGCGCCCGACTGCCGCTAGAACCCCCGTACGGCTGGGCGGCGGCGGCATGACAGGAACGCTGGAGGTGATCACTAAGGCTCTGCAGCTTGAGGCCGACCCCTACCTCAAGGCCGTAGCCCTCGGCCCAGACAGCGGCATCGGCCTCTGGATCGCGCTGCTGGCGGGGCTTTCGCAGGCGATCGGCCAGGCCTTCATCCTGTTCGTCAACCAGGTGCGGCCGCTGCGGTTTGTGATCAGCCTGGTGGTGGAGGCGCTCCTGTTCCTGAGCGGCTTCCTGGTCTGGGCCACCACCACCTGGCTGGTGGCCTGGCTGCTGTTCGGCGCCAGGCTGCCCCTGCAGCTGCTGATCCGGGCCCTCGGCGTCGCCCACGCGCCCCAGCTGTTCGCCTTCCTGGGCGCCCTTCCCTACCTGGGGGTGCCGATCCTGACCCTGCTGTCGCTGTGGACCGCCATCGGCTTTGTGGTCGGCCTCGTCGCGATCAGCGACCTGTCGCTGTGGTCGGCCCTGGGCAGCCTGGTGCTGGGCTGGTGGTTCACCAATGGCCTGCAACGCAGCGCCGGCCAGCCGGTGATGGTCCTGGGACGCTCGCTGCTGGAGCGGGCCGCCGGGGGGCCCCTGATCCAGGACGGCCGGCGCCTGGAGCAGATGCTGCGCAACGGCGAGCTCGGTCCCGACCGGGTCCCCCCCCAGCCCCTGGATCGCTCCCCGCGCCCCTGAACCGATGCCCCGTCGCCGTCACCTGCTGCCGCTGCTCCTGGTCCTGGCGCTGTTGGCCCTGATGCCGGGGGCCGGGCTTTTGCTGCAGCTGGCCTACAAAGCCCTGCACCACAGCTTCGGGTTGGCGGTCGACCTGATCTCGGTGGGTCTGGTGCTGTTCCTGGTGAGCGCCTTCTTCGCTCCCCTGGAAGCCCTGGGTTGGTGGGCCGGCTGGTTCGGTGAGGAGCTGCGCCCCCCGGTGAGCGTCGGTGCCCTGGCGACACCACGCCGTGATGACCAGCCGATCCGTCGCGGGGTGGTGTATCTCGATGGCATCGGCCAGGCGTCGATGCAGGCCCTGCCGGAGGGGGAAGACTTCCTGCGCCAACTGGCCGAGCGGCTGCCTGCGGACTTCGCGATCGTGCGCGGCATCATGCCGTATTCGGTGGTCAATCAGCCGCTGACCGAAGGTCGCTGGCTGGGGCAGTTCTGGCGCTGGGTGGATCGGCTGCGCATCCGCCATCCCCAGGCCCTGCTCGGGGCGGTGATCAACCTGCGCAACATCCTGGTGGTGGCCGTGTCAGCCGACCAGCGCTATGGCCCGATCTTCAACCAGGGCATGGCCCAGGTGATCACCGACAGCCTGCTGGCCAATG